>NZ_JAOARI010000017.1 GCF_025210605.1 Halodesulfovibrio sp.
AAAAGCTCTTACACTTTCGTGTAAGAGCTTAACTTGCTTTGGCGTCCCCAAGGGGATTTGAACCCCTGTCGCCTGCGTGAAAGGCAGGTGTCCTGGGCCAGGCTAGACGATGGGGACGCGTCGAAATATGTATTTCTAAAAAAACTAGATATATTCTTAGAAAAAATTTGGCTGGGCTACAAGGACTCGAACCTTGATTAACGGAGCCAGAACCCGTCGTCCTGCCAATTGAACGATAGCCCAGCAAGTGAGATGTGTATCTATGGAAAACACAGCCCTCTGTCAACGGAAATTTTCAAAAAAAAGACAAAAAGTAAAGCTTATTGCTTGAAACAGCATTATTATCGACAAAAAAATCCCCTGCTTTGCAAAGCAGGGGATCACTAATAGTCAAACTTTATTTATTTCTGGTTGCGCTCTACACGCTTCCAGCTGTCACGCAATGTTGCTGTACGGTTAAACACAGGCTTTTCAGTAGTCGTATCAAGATCTGCACAATAGTAGCCAAGACGTTCAAACTGTACGCGCTCACCAGCTTTGCATTCAGCCAAACGCGGCTCAAGGTATGCGGTGATAATTTTTTCAGAATCAGGATTAATGTAGTCGATAAAAGTCTTTCCTTCCTCGACCTTATTTGGATTCTCTTTCTCAAAAAGCGGTTCGTACAAACGCACTTCGGCAGGAACTGCATGCTTTACAGAAACCCAGTGCAAGGTGCCTTTTACTTTACGTCCGTCTTCAGACCAGCCACCCTTTGTTTCAGGATCGTAGGTACAATGGATTTCAGTAATTTCACCGTTCTCATCTTTCACAACATCAGTACACGTAATGTAGTATGCGTAGCGCAGACGAACTTCTTTACCTACAGTAAGGCGGAAGAATTTTCGAGGTGCTTCTTCTCGGAAATCTGCACGTTCGATATATAACTCACGAGAGAAAGGAACGGTACGCTTGCCGTACTCTTCAAGCTCTGGATGCAGCGGCATTTCAAACTCATCAACCTGATCTTCCGGGTAGTTTGTGATAACCACTTTTACCGGATCAACAACACCCATCAAGCGTGGTGCTACAGCATTAAGTTTTTCACGCATGCAGAATTCGAGCATCGCAGCATCAACCATAGAATCTGCTTTTGCTACGCCGATACGGGAACAAAATTCGCGAATAGCTTCCGGTGGACAACCACGACGACGCAGACCGGAAATGGTCGGCATGCGAGGATCATCCCAACCACGCACATGTCCTTCTTCTACAAGCTGGATAAGCTTGCGCTTGGAAAGAACAGTGTGCGTAAGATTAAGGCGTGCGAACTCAATCTGCTGCGGGCGGTACACACCAAGAGTCTCAAGCAACCAGTCATACAGCTCACGGTTGTTTTCAAACTCAAGAGTACAAATTGAATGCGTAATATGTTCCTGAGAATCAGAAAGGCAATGTGCAAAGTCGTACATCGGGTAAATGCACCACGCATCACCTGTTCGATGGTGCGTTGCTCTGCGGATACGGTACAATGCAGGGTCGCGCATAATCATGTTCGGTGATGCCATGTCAATTTTGGCACGCAGTACGCATTCACCGTCTGCAAATTCGCCGTTACGCATCCGATTGAACAAATCAAGGTTTTCTTCAACGCTACGGGTGCGGTAAGGGCTTTCTGTACCTGGCTCAGTAAGGGTTCCACGCATTTCACGGATAGCTTCCGGTGTGGAATGATCCACATACGCTTTGCCCATTTCGATCAGCTTTACAGCGTGACCAAAGAGCACTTCAAAATAGTCAGAAGTATAAAATGGCTTTTCGCCCCAATCAAAACCGAGCCATGTAACATCTTCCTGAATGGAACGAACGTATTCGTCTTCCTCTTTCAACGGGTTTGTGTCGTCAAAACGAAGGTTGCAAATGCCGCCTTCGTGCTCTTGCGCAATGCCAAAGTTCAAGCAAATGGATTTTGCATGCCCAAGATGCAGATAGCCGTTCGGCTCCGGTGGAAAACGGGTATGTACACGTCCATCGTACTTACCGCTTTCGCAATCTTCAGCAATAATAGTGCGGATAAAATCCAGACTGGTTCCTTCGTTGTTCTCTTCAGTCGCTACAGGAGCCTTACTCATGAATACGTCCTCTAAATCTATTTCTTCGCATTGGTGCGATTATGAACAATTTATAAGCGGATGACATACGGGAAACAATCGCGACGGTCAATTAACATGCTTCACCGTATATATTTTTAAAATCATTTTCGCCTCATAACCGTGTAACATTATATAGAAGCATGGCAAATGCTCCAAGTACAAATCAAATCGTATCTCAAAGAACAAGGCTTGGCACATGAAATTTATTCCGCAGACCCAGCATCTGTTTTTTCTTTCTGCCTAGAGCTTCTCCGGCACCGTCTGCTTAATCCATACCATTGCACGAAAGAACCTTGCCATATTTTGCAACTGAAATGTAATTTTTATTTTATATTATCAACTTTTTTAAAATTACTGAGCACAACTTCACTTTTTATCAGTACGAAACTTCTTCTTTTATATCAGGAGATAATTGAACACTTACATAAACTAAATTTGATATATTAAGTTTATGGAATATATTTTTTACTTTTTTGATAAAAAGAGCAGTTTTCGTTTTGACAATTTTAGTATTTTCGTGAACAAAGAATATGAACGGGACGTTATTTATTCTCGATTGCGCTAGACGACGCTCAATTGAACAACCATATTGCTAAAATAAAAGGCAATACGTTTTTTTAACGCTGGAGGAACATATGAAATTTTCTGGTCTGGTTAAGTCCATCATAACCGGTCTCGCCGTTACAGCATTGTGTGTCCCTGCATTTGCCGCAGACACAATCAAACTCGGCGTAGCTGGTGCCCACAGTGGCGACCTTGCTTCCTATGGTTTGCCTACTGTTAATGCAGCAAAAGTTGTTGTTGAAAAAATCAATGCCGCCGGTGGCGTAAATGGTAAACAAGTTGAACTGCTCATTCAGGATGACCAGTGCAAACCTGAACAAGCTACAAACGTAGCAACCAAACTTGTTTCTGACGGCGCAGACATTGTTCTCGGTCATATCTGCTCAGGTGCCACGAAAGCAGCATTGCCTATCTACACAGAAGGCAAACTTATCGCCATGTCACCAAGTGCTACCAACCCTATGCTTACCCAGTCCGGTGACTACCCTACATTCTTCCGCACCATCGCATCTGACGATATGCAGGCTCGTCTCGGTGTTGATTTTGCCATCGAAAAGCTTGGTGCGAAAAAAATTGCCGTACTTCACGATAAGGGTGACTACGGCAAAGGCTATGCAGAATTTGCACGCAAATTTATTGAAGAAGGCGGCAAAGCCGAAGTTGTTATGTTTGAAGGCGTAACACCTGGTGCTCCTGACTACTCAGCAGTAGTACAAAAAATCCGTCGCAACAAAGCAGATACCGTTATTTACGGCGGCTACCATCCGGAAGCTTCCAAGCTCGTCACACAGATGCGCAAAAAACGTATTAAAGCAAACTTCGTTTCTGATGACGGCGTAAAAGACGATACATTTATCAAAGTGGCTGGCAAAAATGCAGAAGGCGTATACGCTTCCGGCCCTATCGATGTATCTAATCTGCCAATGTACAAAGAAGCCATCGCGGCACACGTAAAAATGTTCGGAACCGAGCCGGGCGCATTCTACCCGGCAGCATACGCAGCAACAGTAGCAATGCTCACAGCAATTGAACGTGCAGATTCCACTGACTACGATGCAGTTACAGCTAAGCTTCGCAGCGAATTTGTTGATACTCCTGTAGGTAAAATCAAGTTCAACGAAAAAGGCGATGCAGAAGGCGTTGGTTTCTCCATGTATCAAGTTCAGAACGGTAAATACGTAGAACTCAAATAAACCGCATTGACCGCAACTACTACGGGGAGCAGTCTCGTATTGCTCCCCGTTTTACTCAGATAATAGCCTTTGTACCTGCAAATATTTTGCAGACAGGCATCTCTGACAGGGACATACACATGGATTGGGAATTTTTCATCGAATTGGGTCTTGGCGGATTAACGCGCGGGAGTATCTACGCTCTCATCGCTATCGGCTATACGATGGTATACGGTATTATTGAGCTTATTAACTTCGCACATGGCGAAATTTATATGCTCGGTGCATTTACCGGTCTTATCGTTGCCGGAGTTATGGGTGTGTACGGATTTCCTGCTGTTGCAATCCTGCTTATGGCAATAGTTATTGCCGTACTGTACTGTGCTGCCTACGGGTACACTATGGAAAAAGTGGCATACAAGCCGCTTAGAGGCGCTGCTCGCCTCTCTCCACTTATTTCTGCTATCGGTATGTCACTCTTTCTCCAGAACTACATTATTCTGGCGCAAACGTCCGACTTTTTACCGTTTCCAACGCTGATTCCAGACTTTGAATTTATGGAGCCGATTGCACACATTTTCGGCTCTACAGATTTAGTCATTGTTGTAGCCAGTGCAATTTCCATGGCTGCACTTACCGTGTTCATTAAATTTACCAAAATGGGCAAAGCCATGCGTGCTACCGCCCAGAACCGTAAAATGGCAATGCTCCTCGGCATTAACGCCGACAGGATTATTTCTACAACCTTCATCATTGGCTCTTCACTGGCTGCTCTCGGTGGTGTGCTTATTTCAACGCACTCAGGTCAGCTCAACTTTATGATCGGTTTTATTGCCGGTGTAAAAGCATTTACGGCTGCGGTTCTCGGCGGCATCGGCTCCATTCCCGGCGCCATGCTCGGCGGACTCTTCCTCGGACTGACAGAAAGCTATGCAGCAGGATACATTTCCAGTGACTACGAAGACGTGTTCGCCTTCTCCTTGCTGGTTATCTTCCTCATTTTCCGTCCATCCGGTATTCTGGGTAAAGCCCCTGTGGAAAAGGTATAACCGTATTCACTCGTAACGAAAGAAGGAGTTGCAGAACATAGTTTTCTGCGAAGAGATACAATGCAAGGACTGAAACAATCCATAATTACCAGTTTGTGGTTCATGTTCCTTACATTTCCTATCATGGTTGTTCGAGTAAATACCATTGAGAACACCGTTGAATGGAGATGGATGAACCTTGCCTACGTCGGCGTTGCTATATTCGTATTGTCATACGTATGGCGCTGGGCTTTGGCTCGTAAGGAAGCAAAACAATTTGAAACTGAACCTGCAACAAAACCGAAAAAACAACTTTGGATATCCCGTGCTCTTGAAGAACCGGCAGTTGCACGCCCTGCTCTTGCAGCGGTGTTTGCATTAAGCATCGCTATGCCGTTACTCGTAAGCACCTACCAGACGAACATTTTCATTTCATTTTTGTTGTATGTTATTCTCGGTCTCGGCTTGAATATTATCGTAGGCGTAGCGGGTCTTCTTTTCTTGGGACACGCAGCGTTCTATGCAATCGGAGCGTACAGTTACGCCCTGCTCAACCATTATTTCGGAATTGGCTTCTGGATAGCCCTGCCTCTCGGCGGCTTATTCGCCTGTCTTGGCGGCATTATGCTCGCCTTCCCTGTGCTTCGTTTGCGTGGTGACTACCTTGCAATTGTTACACTCGGTTTCGGCGAGATCATCCGGCTTGTT
The DNA here is from genome assembly GCF_025210605.1 of Halodesulfovibrio sp. Classification (NCBI taxonomy): domain Bacteria; kingdom Pseudomonadati; phylum Thermodesulfobacteriota; class Desulfovibrionia; order Desulfovibrionales; family Desulfovibrionaceae; genus Halodesulfovibrio; species Halodesulfovibrio sp. Next base: position 5,605 of record NZ_JAOARI010000017.1, read on the forward strand.
CTGGAAAACTGGAGTGACTTAACAGGCGGCCCTTCCGGTATTTCCAATATCGACAGACCGGGTCTGTTCGGCATGGAGCTTTCCGTAGCGGACGCTAATATCTACATTTACTACATCGTTCTTGCTCTCGCCATCATTACGATGATTGCAGTGCAGCGACTGAAAAACTCACGTATCGGTCGTGCATTACAGGCACTACGTGAAGATGAAATCGCCTGTCAGGCAATGGGCATTGATCGAGTAAACGTAAAACTTATGGCATTCGGGCTGGGTACGGCATGGGCTGGTTTTGCAGGTGTAATTTTTGCTGCAAAAACAACCTTTATCAACCCTGCCAGCTTCACCTTTATGGAATCGGCAATCATCTTATCCATCGTAGTACTTGGTGGCATGGGATCAAACCTTGGTGTAATCCTCGGCTCTGCTTTCCTCGTACTTATGCCGGAATATCTGCGTGCATTCTCCGAATACCGCATGATTCTGTTTGCGGCTGCTATGGTGCTCATGATGGTATTCCGTCCACAAGGACTTATTGCTCCAAAGGGACGTAAATACCATGTAGATGACCCCGATCTTGCAAAAGAAGGAGGAGCGTAATGTCTACAGTACTCAACGTAAGTTCGCTCTCCAAAAGTTTTGGTGGTCTGCGCGCCCTTAACGATGTTGACCTTACGGTGGACAGCGGGGAAATCGTAGCACTTATTGGTCCAAACGGAGCCGGTAAAACAACATTCTTTAACTGCATTACAGGCATTTATGAACCGACTGACGGCGATGTGTTCTTTACACCTCTTGGAGATACTGAACGCCGCGTCAACGGCATTAAGCCCAACAAAGTTACTGAACTTGGTATGGCACGAACCTTCCAGAATATTCGCCTTTTCAAAAATATGACTGTTCTGGAAAACGTTATGGTTGCCCGCCACTGCCGAACCAAAGCCGGAATTCTTGATGCGTTGCTGCGCCCGCCGCATGTAAAACGTGAAGAAAAAGAAAATATTGAGAAAAGTTACGAGCTGCTCAAATACATAGGTCTTCATCAGCACTACAACGATCTTGCCTGCAACTTGCCGTACGGCGATCAACGCAGGTTGGAAATTGCCCGTGCTATGGCAACAGAACCTTCTCTGCTGTTGCTTGATGAACCTGCAGCGGGCATGAACCCGCAAGAGACAGCATCACTCAAGCAACTGGTGCTTGATATCCGCGACAAGTTCAATCTTGCCATTCTGCTTATTGAACATGACATGAGCATGGTTATGAGTCTGTCCGAACGCATCTACGTTATGGAGTACGGATGTCTCATTTCTCAGGGTACTCCTGAAGAGATCAGCAAAGATCCGCAGGTTATCAAAGCGTACCTCGGGGAGGAAAGCCATGCTTAAATTAAACGGAATCAACACATTCTATGGAAACATCCATGCCTTGCATGATGTGAGCCTGCATATTGATGAAGGCGAAATTGTAACGCTTATCGGTGCTAACGGCGCTGGTAAGTCCACAACGCTTATGTCCATTTGCGGTGGCACTCCGCCCCGCTCTGGTGAAATAACATTCGAAGGCAAACCGATCCATAAAACTAAAATGGATCAAATTGTCCGCCTCGGCATATCTCAAGTACCGGAAGGTCGCCTCATTTTCCCTGACTTGACTGTTATGGAAAATTTAGAGCTTGGTGCCTTTCTGCGTAATGACAAAGAAGCCATTAAGCGTGACATGGAATACGCCTTCAGCCTGTTCCCTATTCTGGAAGAACGCCAGAAGCAGACAGGCGGCACACTCTCCGGTGGTGAACAACAAATGCTCGCTATCTCCCGTGCCCTGATGGCAAGACCGCGATTATTGCTCCTTGATGAGCCTTCCCTCGGACTTGCACCAATCATTATCCAGCAGATCTTCGAGATCATCCAAAAAGTAAACGCAACTGGTACTACCGTATTTCTTGTAGAACAGAATGCGAATCAGGCGCTCAAGATAGCGCACCGCGGATACGTGATGGAAACAGGACACATTACCATGGAAGATGACGCAGCAACGCTGCTCGCCAACGAGGACGTAAAAAAAGCATACCTTGGCTTATAGCCAAACCCATTCGAGAGAGGGCGTCAGCTGTTGCTGCGCCCTTTTTCGGTTTCTAACACCTAAATTTTGATTAGCCATATCACTCCTGCATCATCTATGGTATCGAAAGGTAAACACGATACAGGAAGGATATTATGCAATTAGACATGCATTTTTACGGCACATATGCTCTTGCCCGTGCTGCTGGCATCCCGCAAGAGGATGCATACACAATCGCATACGCTGCACAATATGTAGATGACTCAACAAAACAGGATAGCAAGCAACACGAAGATGGCGGTTTGCTCTACGGCATTGCTACCTCGCATGACGGTGGGCAGTGCGTCCTGAATTATCATAAAGACGTACATGGCTCCCGCGAAGAGCAACGCCGTGTATGGGTTCCTTTCCACTTTCTCCCCGGCGCAGAAGGAAAAGATTTCGAAGAACAACTTCTTTGCAAAAAGAACAGCAAGCCTGCGCAGGAAATGATGCAAAACCATCTTCGCCTAGCCGCAGAGAAACCATATGGGCTTGAACTGCTTGGAATTGCAGCCCACGTCTATATGGACACCTTTTCCCACTTTGGTTTTTCCGGCGTCAGTTCTTCGTTAAATAAAATTATCGACGGCAGTATTAAGCCGCTTGAATTAAAAGACCCTAAAATGGCAGACTATGTTCTTTCCAAACTAGGGCGCTTCATCAAGCGTTACAAACTGGGCAGTGTTATCAGCTTTTTTGCAGAAGAAAGCACAGGCAGCCTCGGGCATGGCGCAGTAGCCACATTCCCTGACCGCCCATATTTGAAATGGTGTTTTGAATATGAATACCCGCACGAAAGCACAACTTCCTCTCTTCCGATTGAGGCAGAACAAATAGAAGTGCGCGACAACAAAGTTCATTTCTTTGAAGGATGCGAACTCTTGTACCATTACTTTAGAGGCTTTGCCGGAGCACGATACCCAGAGCCGGATGTCATTCCATTTGAAGACATTGCCGATGACATCAAAGAAATCATCGCAACAGAAGATGATTGCCACGGAAGAATTGATAAATGGCGTGCCCTTTCGTGGAAAAATACGCCGGTAATTAGCCAAAAAATCCGGTATAATAAAAGCGACTGGGAGAATCAGAAATTTGACTTTGATGATTCTGAAGAATCAAAACATAATATTTCCAGTAACGTCTATCGATTCCATCAAGCGGCGGCTTACCATAGATACTATGTACTGAAAGACCTGCTGCCTGCACACGGCCTTGCCGCCTACTAGCCTGCAAGGCTGGTGTTCACTGCGAAGTCTATCTGCAAAAGCGCAGTTTTTTGTTCACCGCACCTGATGGAAACACGATCAAGCCAATAATCACGTAGGCTACTACTAAGACAATCCATACATTACGTTAGGATATAACACTCCTACCCGCTGCACAGCTTGTGTGGCGGGTACTTTTTTGCAAAATGAACACTGCTTGTAATTGACTTTGATTATCAACTTCAATATTCTCCAACAAAACGTAACGGAGAAATGAATGAGACCATCCGAGATAACCTCTGCATTAGAAACACTTATTACCGTAAAACAGCCTGTTTTCATTTGGGGAGCGCCGGGAGTCGGCAAAAGCCAGATAGTATCCCAACTCGCTGCACGGCATGAACTCGACCTTATCGACGTTCGGGCAGTCCTTCTTGACCCAGTTGATCTTCGAGGCATTCCACGCATTGATGACCATGGCAAAACAACGTGGTGTGCCCCGTCTTTCCTGCCGACAACAGGTAAAGGCATTCTCTTTCTTGATGAACTTAATACTGCCCCACCGCTAGTTCAGGCAGCATGTTATCAACTTATTCTCGATAGAAAACTCGGCGAATATGAAATGCCGGAAGGCTGGAGCATAGTTGCAGCGGGTAACCGTGAATCCGATAAAGCTGTCACGCACAGAATGCCTTCCGCCCTTGCAAACCGCATGGTGCATTTACACTTTGATGCAGACCTTGATGACTGGCTGTCATGGGCAGACAACAATGAAATTGTCCCTTCGCTCAAAGCTTTTCTCCGTTTTCGCCCTAAGCTGCTACACTCATTTGATCCTAAAAAAAATGACAAGGCATTTCCTTCTCCTCGCTCATGGGAATTCGTTTCCACAATTCTTGCCGCCAACCCAGTAGCCGCTACACGAAAAGCACTCATCGCAGGGGCAGTCGGCGAAGGTGCTGCTGCGGAGTATCTTGCATTTCTTACAGCATGCGACCAGCTGCCAAGTGTTGAACAAGTGCTGGCTGCACCGGAAGCCATTGAGCTTCCCGATGATCCTGCTGTTGTCTATGCCCTTTGTGAATCAGTAGCCCGTAAAGCCTCGGATGATGTAATTCCCCAGATTGCGCTCCTTGCAGCACGACTTCCTGTAGAATTCAGTGTGCTGCTTATGCGCGATTCCGCAGCCACATCGCCATCCATTGTGGAGACTCCTTCCTTTGCTAACTGGGCATGCGCAAACAGTGACATTCTGGTCTAGGCAATGAATCAAGCTGCACATACAAAAATGCTCAAAGCTCGCATGGAGCTGGTGCTCGACCACCCGTTTTTTGCCAATCTCGCGCTCCGACTGGAGCTGCGTGAAGATACATCTTGCCGCACGGCATGGGCAGACGGGCAAACGCTTGGGTATAATCCTAACTACATTAGCGCTCTGCCATTAGAGAAAGTAAAAGGATTACAATGCCATGAAGTGCTGCATTTAGCATGCTGCCACCATACACGCCGAGGACTGCGGGATATAAAACTCTGGAACACGGCATGCGACTACGCAATCAATCCGGTTCTTCTTGATGCAGGTATTGAGTTACCTACCGGATACCTTGATGACCCGAAACATCATGGCAAAAGTGCTGAAGCTATTTATTCGGCACTGAAAAACCATAATGAAGAGCTAAAAGGCGGCGCAGATGGTGGCGCTGAGCAAGGTGCTATTGCGGGTGAAGATATCGAGGGAGGTGGCGACGGCTCCGCTAGTTCTGAGAGCGAAGAAGAGAAATCAGCACAAGGAACAGATGGTGAAGCTCCAGAGGAAACAGGAGACGGTGCCGGAAGCGGTGATGACGGCGAGGATAATCAGAAGACATCTGATGACAGCAACGACCCCGGCATGACCGGAGAAGTACGCGACGCCCCTTCCAGCAATGGCGGTACAGACAGCGAGTCTATGCAGCAACAAGAAGATGCATGGAAATCTGCCCTGACACAGGCTATCCACAAATCACTTGAATTTGGTGATCTGCCCGGAAATTTGGAAAGATTGTTTAACAACATCATGTCACCAACGCTTAACTGGCAGGAGTTGTTACGGCAGTTTATGGAAGATGCCGCTAAAAATGATTTTTCATGGGTTCGCCCGAACAGGCGTTATCTGCATGCAGGGTTATACCTTCCGGGAATGCACAGCGAAGAGTTAGCAGACGTCGCAGTAGCAGTCGATGTTTCGGGTAGTATTACCCAAAATGAGTTGGACATGTTCGCTGCTGAACTTTCTGATATTTTGGAAGAATTTGACCCAACTATCACAGCTTTTGCGTGTGACACACAGATTACGGAAGAAAAAAAGCTTTCCAAATGGGACTTGCCGCTTGAGCTTACGGCATCAGGTGGCGGTGGAACGGATTTCCGACCGCCTTTCAAAAAATTAGACGAAGAGGATATCACACCTGCATGCCTTATCTACCTGACAGACATGCAGTGTAATCTTTTCCCTGAAGACCCGGGGTATCCAGTACTTTGGGTTAGCACAACACGGCAATACAACTCTCCGCCTTTCGGCGAAGTGCTTGTTATGGAGTAATCATGAATATTGATTGGAGCATCAGCAAAAAACGTGGCAACTATCGCCCTGTTCTCACATACACTATCACCCTTACAGAGTTCGAAAAGAGCCTTGCTATGCCCTCTGTCCGCATTACCAGCACCATACCAGTACCGCCTGAATCCGGCTGGACGCACTGTTGGCCAGACCAGCACGAGCGGACAGACTGGACACCTTCAGAATACTACCAGCTTATGTCTCCTTCACATAAAGCAAAAGATACCCTTGTAACTCTCAAACTCCCTTGGCGAGAGTCTAATGCTTATCCTGAAGTAGAAGAGTCGCTGGCTGCTCTTCGTGACGCATTTGAAAAAGTGCTCATCGATTCAATGAACAGCACCGCTGTTACCATGAAGGGCAACTTAACGACTTCTGCTTCTGCAAAAGGGGTTATCGCTCCTACTTTTGCTGCTGAGCGTATACTTCAGTCTGTCGCTCGCAAAACCGCATAACAATTTTAGCGAGCACCAAACAGTATGATTCCATCACCTAAGCGTTATCATAACTACCGATTAATAAAAAAGGAGGGGGAAACACGACGGCTACGCGTAGAAATTCCACACAAAAAAGTTGCAAACAGTGCTGGGCTACACGTTAGAAATCTTTAATGCAGCAAGCATTGCGCCCATCATCCTTTGCTTTGTACAACGCAGCATCGGCAGCTTGGAAAAGAGTAAGCGTGCCAGCTTTATGTGTCGGGATAATTGACGCTACCCCAACACTCACAGTGATGAATGATGAAGTTGACGAGGCACTGTGCGGAATAGCAAGAGATTCAATCTCCTTGCGTACACGTTCTGCAACAACCAAAGCTCCTTCCAGTTCAGTGTCAGGCAAAATTATAGCAAATTCTTCACCACCTACGCGGGCAGCCCTGTCAACATCACGCTTTACTGCATTTGACAATGAATGCGCTACACTCACCAGACATTCGTCCCCCATGGTGTGCCCGTACGTGTCGTTAAAATCTTTGAAATGATCTATATCGATAAGAAGCAAGGAAAGAGGAGATTGTGACCGGTAAGCCCTGTTCCACTCATAGGTAAAGTTTGTATCAAACTCACGCCTGTTCATTAGACCTGTAAGACCATCGGTTATAGAAAGCTGCAATAATTGTTCATTTGTCTGCTCAAGCTGCTGTTGCAACTCTTCCAGCTCAGCAAGTTTTTGATCCAATTCCTGACTTTTCTGTTCCAGAGCAAGCTTATGGTGGTATAATTCGATAAATACCCCCACCTTACTCTTAAAAATATGGATATCCAGCGGCTTAAACAGATAATCAACAGCACCGGATTCATAGCCCTTGAATACATGTGCTTTGCCTTTAACTTCTGCCGTGACAAAAATAATAGGGAGATGCTTGGTCTTTTTGTTACCGCGCATAAGTTCTGCAACTTCATATCCGTCCATTCCCGGCATCTGAACATCCAGCAGAACCAGCGCAAAGTCATGATCGAGCATATGCGCTAATGCCTCTTCTCCAGAGTTAGCGCGCACAATCTGAATTTCGGGTTGTTCCAACAGGCTTTCCAACGTTAATAAATTTTCCGGCCTGTCATCGACTATGAGTACCTTGGCGATTCCCATGGTTATCCTCTATTACAAAGTGAGTTCATAAATATCCCTATTTCATCCAAAGGCAGAATAACATCCGGTGATGCCACTTCAATAGCAGCTTTCGGCATTGCATCATGCTCTGCGGTTGACGGAGCCTGCACTACAGTCAAACCACCAAGCTGTTTTATTCTATGCAGCCCTTTCGAGCCATCTGCATTTGCCCCTGTCAGTACAATTCCTACAAGACTATCACCGAATGCTTCTGATGCAGTCTCAAACAAAATATCAATCGACGGGCGCGAAAAATTAACCTTATCTTCCGTAGATAACGCTATGCTTTTCTCCGCTTCTACCAACATGTGATAGTTGGGCGGCGAAGTGTAAATAGTCCCTGCGACAAGTAACTCCTTGTCTTCTGCTTCCTTAACTATGCCCGAATAGCTTTTGCTCAGTATTGCAGGTAACCGACTTTCATATTGAGAACTGATATGCTGAACCACAAGAATCGGTAAAGAAAAATTGGCATTGAGCTGCGAGAGAATACGTTGCAGCGCAGCAAGCCCCCCCGCTGAAACGCCTATTACAATAGCTTGATATGCATTTGATTCTTTCTTCATTCAACATGTCCAATGGCTCATTACATGCGCTTTTTCCGATATATCTTTTCGCGCTCTGCAACGACCTCAAACTTATGGGCAACATCTGAAAATTTAATATTTTCCTTCGACCCAAGGCACAAAAAGCCCCCCGGACAAAGACTTTCATAAAAAAGATTCAGCACCCTGTTCTGTAATTCTCTGTTGAAATAAATGAGCACGTTACGGCAAAAAATTGCATTCATTTCCCCGAACACACCATCTGTGACAAGATTATGAGAGGAAAACAGCACTGGTTCTTTCAAAAATCTCTTCATAACTACACTTTCATAGTCTGCCGTGTAGTAATCGGAAAACGAACATGTTCCGCCTGCCTGTTGGTAATTAGCAGTATATTCTCGAACCAGATTCACAGGATAAATACCGTCTTTTGCCTTTGCCAAAATCAACTCGTTAAAGTCTGTAGCATACGTCTGCACGCGATCCATCATTCCTTCTTCGTGCATAACAATGCCCATGGAATACACTTCCTGCCCCGCAGAACATCCAGCATGCCAAACTTTAACAAATGGATATGTTTGAAGATACGGTACAACCAGTTCTCGAACCGCCTTGTAAAACCAAGGATCTCTAAACATTTCAGTAACGTTGATCGACAAATCCAACAGTAGTCGATTAAAAAAAGCTTCATCGTGGATCAAATGATGCTGAACAGCCGACAGATTAGGCAACCCTTCAGCCTGCCGCCTGTGCTCGAGCCTGCGTTTTGTATGAGCACTGGCGTACTTTCTAAAATCATATCCATATCTTCGATAGATAGCCTCTAAGAGCAGCTCTACCTCTAAACGTTCATTCTCAACTTGTTCAATATCACCCATCTTAATACAACCACACCCGCATCATGGAAAGTAACTTATCGGTGTTCACCGGCTTTGAAAGATAATCGTTTGCGCCAGATTCAATACACTTAGCCTTATCACCCTTCATTGCTTTTGCTGTAAGAGCAATGATCGGCAACTTCGCATAATCAGGATTCTTACGAATTTCCGTCATAGCTTCATATCCATCCATTTTCGGCATCATTATATCCATCAACACGCAATCAACTGTTTCATTTTCTTCCAGTTTTTCGAGACACTCAATGCCGTTTCTAGCAACTATCACATCCATGTCTATATCTTCCAATACACTGGAAAGAGCAAAAACATTGCGCATGTCATCATCAACGAGCAGCACTTTTTTACCTTTCAGCACAGACTCTTTATCGTGCACCATTTTCAACATCTGCTGTTTTTCATGCGGCAAATTGGATTCCACACGATGCAGGAACAATGCAGATTCATCCAGCAAGCGCTCCGGTGACTTTACGCCCTTGATAATTATGCTTTCTGCATACTTACCAAGTTCTTTTTCCTCTTTGTGCGTTAAGTCGCGTCCGGTATAAATAATTACAGGAACACGCATTGCGGTTTCACTCTGACGAATTTTTTCTAGCAATTCAAAGCCGGACATATCTGCAAGCCCTAAATCGAGAATCATGCAGTCATAATTGCCTTTTGTAAGCTCGGCATATGCTTCTTTTCCAGTAGCAACATCAGTAATGCTTACGTCACCGTTACCGATCAATTCTTTAATACTCTGGCATTGGATGGAATCGTCTTCCACTACAAGCAGGTTCCGCACAGGCTTGGATATAACATCTTCAAGCGCGCTAAACGCATCATCAATATGTTCCATTGTTACAGGCTTCGCCAGATAGCCAATAGCACCCATACGAAGTGCATCTAAGGAATTATCGTTCGCGGACATAAAGTGAACAGGAATGTGTCGCAGTGCAGGGTTATCTTTGAGCCGCTGCATTACTGTCCAGCCATCAATACCGGGAAGTCCTATGTCCAGAATGATTGCACTCGGCTTATAGTAATCAGCAAAGTGCAACCCGGTTTCACCGTCCTCTGCAACAAGGCAGAGGAAATCTCTTTCCCGTCCAAAATCACGCATTATTTTCGCACAATTCCGATCATCTTCAATAATCAGCAAGCTACGTGATTCAGGCGTCACAGAAAGCCGGTCATCTTCTACATACCCACTCTCCGGCTGCGGAATAATTGGAGTAGAAAGCTCTTCACCTTCCGGCTTGCTTGTATCGACAACAGGCTCTTCTTTTGTATCTTCTTGCACTACGTCTGCTAGTACTGCTTCTACTTGTACTGAAGGTAGAGAAGGTGCAGCCTCTACGGCAAATGTCTCACTACCTACAGCTTGCGGCATAACCTTTGGCTCTTCAATCAGTTCAGAAGAGCAATCTATACACTGATAAAATTCCGGTAAAACAACTGTGAACGTGCTGCCTTTTCCTTCCTCACTTTCCAAGTAAATTGCTCCCTGCAACAGGCGAACAAGTTCACGCGAAATGGAAAGCCCGAGTCCAGTACCACCATAATTACGACTGGTACTACCATCTGCCTGCTGGAAAGCTTGGAAAATAGCAGCCTGCTTATCTTTAGGGATACCAATACCGTCATCAGATACCGCAAACGCAATTGCGTTGCTGGCATCAATGCCCAAATCATCGGTCATTTCCTGCGTCGGTCTGGAAATGTGTAATGATACGCCACCCTGATGGGTAAATTTCAAGGCATTTGTCAGTAGATTGCGTAACACTTGCTGTAATCTCTGGTAATCTGTCTCCATGACATCTGGAATGGATTCATCAAGGTCAATTGAAAATCCAATTCCTTTTTCAGCAGCAAGGTCTTTGTAAAGGCGGGTAAGATCCTCGATTAACTTCGGCATTCCTACCTTTTCAATCAGCAGATCAATCTTACCGGCTTCAATTTTTGATAAGTCCAGAATCTCATTAATGAGCGTCAATAAATCTGAACCTGAGGAGTGAATGGCTTTGGCAGACTCAAGTTGTTTTTCACTCAAGTTACCGTCTTTATTTTGACCGAATAATTGCGACAAAATCAAAATTGAGTTCAGCGGCGTACGCAATTCATGCGACATGTTAGCTAAGAATTCAGATTTGTACTTACTTGCCACTTCCAAATCGCTAGCTTTTTGCTTTACTGCTTTTTGTGCTTTAACCAAATCAGCATTTTTCACTGCAATAGCAGCTTTTTGCTCTTCTAAAGCTCGAGTTCGCTCTTCAAGCTCTTCATTCGTTACACGCAATTCTTCTTGCTGTGATTGAAGCTCAGATTCAGAATCTTTTAAAACTTTTGCCTGCTCTTCAAGCTCTTCATTTGTTACGCGTAACTCTTCTTGCTGTGCTTGAAGTTTTGCTTCAGATTCCAGTAACGCGTTTGTTTGTGCTTCAAGCTCTTCATTTGCAACACGTAGTTCTTCTTGCTGTTCATGAGCTTTTTCTAGCAAGTCATGCACAAGCTGGCGAGACTGCGCGGCATTAATCAGCACAGCGATACTTTTGATATTTTGCTCAATAAATCGCATATGCAGTGGCGTAAATTCATCGACTGTACCTAATAATACAGCCCCGCTCACAACCCCTTCAAACGCCACAGGGACAGCCATATATACGTTAGGAAGAACTGTTCCCGCACCATAGTTTATGACCGGAGCCGTTTCCCTAATCTTTGTAAACGTGAGGATTTCATTTTCCAGAACAGCCTGTCCGACCATGCCTTCGCCGACAGCCAACCGGTTGTAATTCCCTTCTCGATTGCTAAAGGCATAACTCGCCTTCAGTTCGAGAACATCACCATCGAGCATGTATACAGCGCCAAGCTGTGCTCCCATGTGATTACACAAAAATGAGATAGCAATACGGGCAAGATCCAGTGGAGAATGTTCACCACGCATGGCATTGTCCAACTCTTCCCTTCCGGATTTCAGCCAGTCCAGATCCTGAAGGTTAAGTGCCATACTATTTAAAGCACGTGCGAGGTCGCCTAGTTCATCTCCGCGGTCAGTATTAATTGTCGAATCAAAATTACCTTCTGCAATACCTTGAGCAAACTGCATATCTGCAATGACAGGACGCGTAATAGTACGGGAAAAAATTGCAGCAAGAACCGCAATCATCAGCAACAACAATCCGGCAACAGACGCAAATATCTTATAGGTGCTCCTGATTGGTTCAGTAACTTCTTGCTTGTTGATTTTTGAAATCAGAAACCAACGCAACCCGGGAATTTTAAGCTCATTGTAGGCAACAAGCACTTCTTCCCCTGCGCTATCTACATAAAGGCTGTGCCCACCAGCAAAGCTCGCATTTACTGCGTGCTGCCAGTATTCAAGCGGCGTTTGCAATGAATACCCAACAACAAACTCACCATTCCCGATCGTTCGCATATTACTACGGAACTCGTACCTGCTGAGATCTTCATTGGTATTCATCAAATACGACTCACCTGTCCGTCCCATGCCTTCACGAGAGTCAACAACGCGAGTGATAAGCTGCGGACTCAACTGAAACGCTAGAATACCGGTGATTCTGCCGTAATCATCGCGAATAGGTTCCGCAATAAATGCAGCTTCTTCCCCTCCAGATGGGGCATACGAACTAAAATCTACGAGCGAAGTTTTACCGGTAGAAACAGCACGGCTCCATGCAAGACCTAACCCGCTATCCCGATATTGTCCGAACTTTAAGCTTGTTCCCAAATCATCTTCTTGTGCCAGAGAGAACAGGACATTCCCCTCCGCAACATCAATAAGGAACAAGTCATGAAACCCTGCCGAGCCAATATATTTTTTTAAATGCGGAAGAAATTCATTTATCGTTTCCTGATATTGCAATGACTGGGCATCAAAGAAAAACGTCTGCTTTTTGGTTGTAGCGTTCTTGTGTCTATTGAGCATGCGCATCATTTTCTGAATACGCTCAGAATCCGCCAAAATGCGTATCTTCGAAAACGTCGCAACAAAAAAGTCTTCGATTTCACCTTTGCGAAGTGATTGTACTGTAATTAACTGGTTATAAGACTTTTCCATTAACGCATCAGTTGCCAGCTTGCTCCCCACAATACTGGCAATAAGCAATGGAATAGCCCCCACAGAAACAAGCAGAAAAACCAGCTTGGATCGAATGCGGATATCAGAAAAGCGAATCATCATCCCCCCTTCAAGCAATACTCAAGCACTTCGTGAAAGTAACAATTCAATGAAAGTGCCTTTATTATGAAACAGCAAAAATGCTATAATTTTAGAATGTAACAACGCAAGGCTAACTATGTTCTAACTTGTCACGAAAATCAATATTATTAGTTAAAAACCATATCTTTGCATAAAAAAAACGACATGTTATCAACTATAAAATAGATTTCCCACATCGAAATATTTCACTATGGCGCACTGCCATTTTGTATATTTGTAAAGAACAAAAATATTCATACAACATAGCACTACATAATGTATTTTTATTTTTTACTTATACACTGCTGTATTTTACTTTGTATTTTTTTGTACTATTCACGTTATATTCAAGATCAAAAAAAACACATAAATATATTTTTTCTCTGTAATAAAAACTCGTTATTCTTCGCTATATCGAATTAAGCACTACTGATAGCTCATTAAATGACACTTCAACAAGCGTACCTGTTGTAATTTGCATTAAATCAACATTATTTTTAGCAATAAGTGCACAAATACCGCTACCATCTTCTAAGTGACCGGTAACTTCTGCGAGCACCTGCGTTGATGCAACACGTTCAACACTACATGTAAAACTATTTCTTTTATGAGCACTGTTATGATTATTTACATTATGCAGAGTTATATACGGAGCTTTCACCGTTGCAACAACAGGCTTTCCGATACTCAGGCGTAAAGTACGCAAACTTTCTTCAGTTATTACTGAAAAGATAGACAAATTGGACTCAGTCACAACCTCTACCTCAGCCATTACGCCATCCACAATTACATGCGCTACATGTCCAACAAAAGAGTTACGTGCACTCGTCCGCTGCTGTACTTCTTTATGCGCTTTGCGAACAATGGAAGTAACATCATCATTGGTATATTTTCTCAGCCCTGTCATTACATCCTGTGACAAATGTCCAAGCACATTGCTCACCACTAGTAACGGCACGCCACCGCGCATCATTTCTAACGCACGGCTGTAGCGAAGAACCCTCGGCGTTGCCAATTCTTTAGGTAATCCACAGTCCATCGCGCGTGCATAAAATGTTCTACGAACATATCCGGGGTCGATGTGGAAAAAGTTCCCGCGAAGCCCGCAGCCCATTGAACTTTCCAATATTTCTTGCAGTGCATTACTTACATGTTTTTCCAAAGGCACATCGCGCAATGTCTCATCATGACCCACCGTGACGATCTTTCGCGTGAAGTCGAACGCCGTGCGGTCATCCAGATTCAACACTTCTCCAAGACGCGCCCCGCTGTAACGCAAGAGTAAAAAAAGTGCCCGCATCCGCTGGCGTGATAAAATATTTTTTTGCTTATCTGTTGCAGCACACCACGAATCGAAGGAATGCAAAAACATTTTGAGTTGCTGCGGTTCAAGGTAACGCAATGATTCTGCTACGGTAAAAATAGAATGCGGCGAAAGACTTCCAGCATGTTTTGGCATGAAAACTCCATAGCAAGTCACGATTTTATATATTTTCGTGACCAACTTGTTCTAAAAAAACAATATTCTTAAAAGCGTAGAGAACTTACGAAGGCTGTAGTTACCGAGTCGATCTGGCAAATAAAAGTAGCTCTGTGCAGTGCCAAAGGAAATTTCCGAAAAAAGCAGGTCAGGCTTAGCTGAAATCCCGCTGTATTTCGAATATCCGCGTACTACGCACAGTTTGTCATTAATCAACAATCAATTTCTGTAAATTTAATTAGTATGTTATCGCCCCAACATTTGGAGACTTTACATGAAACGATTACTCATTTTGCTCATTGTTCTTTGTAGCTTTGTCCCTGCTCAGGCTCAGGATGCCGATCTCGTGATCGCTCAGGCAGCTAACTTTATGCCCGCCATGCAAGAGATTATTCCTGCTTTTGAAAAAGATTCTGGGCTGAAAGTACAAGTAACCTACACTTCAACAGGAAAGTTGTACGGACAAATCATTAATGGCGCTCCATTCGATATTTTTCTAGCAGCCGACACGCTACGCCCTGAAAGACTATACGCTGAAAAAATTGCTGAAAAACCATTTGTATATGCAAAAGGGCGAGTTGTCCTCTGGACTCGCAATGAGCATTTCTGCAAAAAGCCATGGAAAGAAATTGTGACAAACCACACTGTCTCCCATGTTGCGCTAGCCAATCCAGAGACAGCATCATACGGCACAGTAACAAAAGAAATGTTAAAAAAAGAACAACTGTGGACAGCAATGCAGCCAAAACTTGCTATTGGTCAAACCATTTCGCAAGTATTCCAATATGCAGCCACAGGCGCAGCCGATGTCGGATTCTGTGCATACTCATACATGTTTACCCCACAAGCAAAAGAAGGCTGCTACGTCCCTGTAAACGAAGCAGCCCCTGTCATCCAAAAAGCATGTATTATCAGTGGTACCGAGCACTTAGAAGCAGCCGAAACTTTTGTACTCTATCTTAGTTCACCAACAGTCACCGCCATCAAACATAAATATGGGTACGAATAAGCATGACGCTCACTCCACTCCTGCTTTCTGCAAAGCTGGCGTTCTGCACAATGCTGCTTATTCCCTTTTTAGCATTTCCCCCTGCTTATTTTTTAGCTTTCAGCAAATGCAGAGGAAAAAGCATGCTTGATGCACTGGTCACACTGCCAATGGTTATTCCTCCAACAGTACTTGGATTCGGTCTGCTGGTGGCAATGTCACCTTCAGGTACTGTCGGGTCAATATGGCATACCATTACTGGCAGCAGACTTATCTTCAGCTTCGCAGGAATTCTATTTGCTTCCCTTGTTTTTAATTTGCCTTTTGCTGTCCAGCCATTACGAGCGTCTTTTGAAAAGCTGGATAAACGATTATTAGAAAGCGCAGCTGTATTGGGACTATCCCCGTTTCAAACATTCTATCGTGTGATTATTCCAAACTGTATAGGCGGGATTGTAGCAAGCTCCATTCTGGTGTTTGCACACAGTCTCGGAGAATTTGGTGTCATTCTTATGGTTGGAGGAAGCATTCCGGGGCGTACTCAAGTCGCTTCAATTGCAATATTTGAAGCTGTAGAAGCTATGCGCTTTGATGATGCTCTCTTCATGTCTGCAACGCTGATTCCCGTCTGCTTTGTATTTCTTTTAATTATCAATGCAGTTAACCGGAGACAGCAATCATGACGCTTTCATTTTCGATTTCAAAGCAACTGGAAAATTTAACTGTCAACGTTGATGCAGTCTGTGATACGGGAACTCTTACAGCCATCGTAGGGCCTTCAGGTTCGGGAAAAACCACACTAATTCGCATGCTGGCAGGGTTAGAGACACCAGACAGTGGAACTATACAATGTGACAATACAGTCTGGTATTCCCCCAAAGACAACATTACGGTTCGCCCCCAGCATCGGCACGTTGGAATGGTGTTTCAGGATTATACGCTGTTTCCGCATCTTACTGTCGAAAAAAATATTCGGTTTGCCGCAGTACATCCTGACAAGGTTCCCGACCTGCTCCGCAATTTTGGCATTGACCATATCCGGCACAAAAAACCGTGCTGTATTTCCGGTGGAGAACGGCAGCGCGCTGCATTTTGTCAGGCATTAGCACGGGAACCCGTTGCGCTGTTACTAGATGAACCCTTTTCCGCTCTGGATGTAACGACAAGACGTAAGCTGCAAGAATTGCTATTAGCCATAAAAAAAGAGCTTCAAATTCCTATCATTCACGTAACACATGATTTGGAAGAAGCTGCACTGCTTGGTGATACGATTATTGCTATGGAACACGGGCAACTTTCGCCGGACTGGCTCACAAATCAGCTTATGGCAGCTAAAAAAGTTTCCGAAACAACTCTTCAAAAAACATGTACTCAAGTCCCACACACCTCTTTATCACAACCAGCAACCATACATGGAAAAGAAAATGCAGGCATTAGATAGCGTTCACGCAAAAGCACTTTCCTGCTGGAAAGCCGACAATCTTCTACAAGAAAAAATTGTTGTTTCCGCCAAGCCTCTCACCGCTGAAGAAGCTATCGGCAAACCGGATGACATGGACTACCCCATCCAACAAGGTAAAGAACACCTCATAGAAGCAGTATTCAACGGGCATAAAGGACAAGCCTTTACTGCAAGTCGCGGCACATTCTCCGGTACGTTGGAGGAGATTGCCGCACTTCCGCTATCAGATGATTTTAACCGCGCTGTATTTGTCGCAACGCTCAATGCAGTCAGCTGCGCGCAGCATACTGCGACAAACACAATTCATTGCAAAGACAATGCACCTAAAGAATGTGCTCAAAAATTAAGCGAGTACATCAAAAACAAATATGATGAATGCAAAATCACTATCATCGGCTTTCAACCAGCCATGGCAGAAGCACTTCACACGGTGTTTCAAGTACGCCTTGTCGATCTCGACCCGCAAAACATCGGGCTGGTAAAACGCGGTGTTCTTGTTGAAGGTCAAGAAAAAACAGGCGATGCCATTGCATGGGCAGACGTACTGCTTGTAACCGGCACAACCCTTGCCAACAATTCGATTGATCTGTTTCTCACTGACAAACCGGTCATCTTTTACGGAACCACCATTGCAGGTGCAGCAGCCTATATGAACTGGGAACGATTTTGTCCTATGAGCGATTAGCTGCTACCGCACCCATCCAAAATGCTTTGTAAGAACACCAGCTGCGGCAGAATCCATTTCTTTTTCTGCCTCTCTGAATGAATGGACAAACCGCCTTCCAGTTTCTGTAAGGCGGTATCCTTTTTTGTTGCCGCCAACTTTTGTAACAAGTGATTCTCCAATACACTCCTCAAGTTTTTTCAAGCGCCCCCACGCTCTTCTGTATGACATTCCAAGCTCTTTAGACGCTCCTGAAAGAGAACCCAGTGCATCAATTTGTTCAAGCAATACAGCTCCGCCGGAACCGAACAACAGATTTCCGTCTTCTTCCAGCCAAAACTTATATCTGACACTCTTTTTCGGCATATTTCATCTCGCTTTATAGAGTATAATTTACCCGCTTGTGATTTTTTTCTTAAGCAATCCAATACCTACACTGATTTTTTCGTAAAAAAACGTTTGACTTATTATGCCTCACTGGACATATAAAAAGCACCCAGTAATCGCCTACTAACTACTTTTTTTCATCAACCTGAATCGCAAAAAAGAGATTACAATGCAGGCAGTTCCAGTTCAAAATTCAATCGGTATGGTTCTCTGTCACGACATCACCCGCATCGTTCCGGGCGAAAGCAAAGGTCCTGCTTTTAAAAAAGGGCACATCGTAACGGAAGAAGATATTCCTACTCTTCTCGATATCGGTAAAGAACATCTTTATGTTCTGGATCTCTCCGAAAATCAAATCCACGAAAACGAAGCGGCTTTTCGCATAGCAAAAGCTGTTTCCGGTCCCGGTATCACACTCAGTGATGTTTCCGAAGGACGCGTCAACCTTATCGCTGATAAGGGTTTGCTCACTATTGATGTCGAGAAAGTTAACGAAATTAATGCCATTGAAGAGATTGTTCTGTCTACCATGCATACCGGACTGCACGTCCTTTCTGAAAGACCGGTTGCCGGTACCCGCATTGTTCCTCTGGTTACGGATAGGGCAAAAGTTGAAGAAGTAGAAGCTGTTTGCGCCAACAGCGGTCCTGTTATTCAGGTGAAACCGTTTAAACACCATAAAGTAGGTGTGGTTACTACGGGTAGCGAAGTCTACAACGGAAGAATTACAGATAAGTTCGGGCCTGTAATCCGCAAAAAATTTCATGCACTGGGTTCCAACGTCGTGGAACAAGTTTTTGTTCCAGACGACCAGCAGATGACAACTGACGCAATCAACACGTTCCTTGATTCCGGTGTTGATTTTGTTGTTGTTACAGGTGGCATGTCTGTCGATCCAGACGACAGAACGCCAGCCAGCATCCGCGACACAGGAGCAGACGTAGTCACCTACGGCTCTCCGACCTTCCCCGGTGCCATGTTTATGCTCGCCTACAAGGATAATCGACCTATCATCGGGCTTCCCGGCTGCGTTATGTATTACCGCGCCAGTATCTTCGATCTTATCGTACCACGCATTCTCGCAGGCGAAACCATTACTCGAAAAGATATTACAGATTTAGGACACGGCGGCTTCTGTGCTGGCTGCGAAACTTGCCATTTCCCACTGTGTTCCTTTGGTAAGTAGCCATACTACTTGGCTGGTTCTGCTGTAGAACCTCCTGCTTAATAACCTATATGTGATTGGTACCTTTTTACTGTATCGGCGACGTAACTGCCTGTGGATACAATTTGACGCAAGGTACCCGAGAGGAGTTTCCATGCTAAAAAAAATGCTTCATGTTAACGGCGTAGACCGCATGGTCATCTGCGAACAAGATGAAACCCTTGCAAACGTTCTGCGCGAAAACCTTGGTCTCACCAGCGTAAAAATCGGCTGCGGACAAGGTCAGTGCGGTAGCTGTAACGTTGTTGTAGATGGCAAGCTTAAGCGCACATGTACCATGAAAATGAAGCGTGTTGCAGAGCATACTAAAATTGTCACCGCAGAAGGAGTTGGTACTCCTGAACACCTGCATCCAGTTCAGCTTGCATGGATTGCTCACGGCGGCGCACAGTGCGGTTTCTGCACACCTGGCTTTATTGTATCTTCCTATGCATTATTGCTCGAAAATCAGTCTCCAACCCGTGAAGACGTACGTGACTGGTTCCAAAAACATCGTAACGCATGTCGTTGCACAGGCTACAAACCGCTTGTAGACGCAGTTATGGATGCTGCTGCTGTATTGCGCGGCGAAAAAACTCGCGACGAGCTTATGAAAGACGTACCGGTAGAAGGTCGTATTATGGGTACAAAATACCCGCGTCCAACTGCTGTTGCCAAAGTAACCGGTACACTCGATTACGGTGCAGACCTGGGTCTCAAACTTCCTGCCGACACATTACGCTGTGCTTTGGTACAGGCAGAAGTCTCCCACGCAAAAATTATTTCTATCGACACTTCCGAAGCTGAAAAAATGGAAGGCGTTGAAAAAATTATCACACACAAAGACGTTAAAGGTAAAAACCGCATCACCGGTCTTATTACCTTCCCAAGCAACAAAGGTGATGGTTGGGAACGTCCAATTCTTTGTGATGAAAAAGTATTCCAGTACGGCGATGCTATCGCAATTGTTTGTGCTGATACTGAAAAGCATGCAAAAGCAGCAGCAGAAAAAGTCAAAGTTGAACTTGAAGAGCTGCCTGCTTACATGAGCGCTCCTGAAGCAATGCAGGACGACGCTATCGAAATTCATCCGGGTACCCCGAACATCTACTTCGTGCAAAAAGTTGCCAAAGGCGCCGACACAGCTCCTATCTTTAAAGAAGCAGATGTAACTGTTGAAGGTGACTACTACGTAGGTCGTCAGCCGCACATGCCTATCGAGCCGGACGTAGGTTTTGCATACCGTAACGACGAAGGTAAACTTGTTATTCACTCCAAATCCATCGGTCTGCACCTGCACGCTGCTATGATCGCACCGGGTCTTGGTGAAGAGCTTGAAAATATCGTCATGGTACAGAACCCGTCAGGCGGTACCTTCGGCTACAAATTCAGCCCAACCATGGAAGCACTCGTTGGTGCTGCATGCATGGCTACCGGTCGCCCTGTATACCTCAACTACACTTGGTACCAGCAGCAGACTTACACCGGTAAGCGTTCTCCATTCTTTATGAATGTTCGCATGGCTGCCACCAACGAAGGTAAACTCCTTGGTTTGGAAACAGACTGGTCTGTTGACCACGGTCCTTACTCCGAATTCGGTGATCTTCTCACCCTTCGCGGTGCTCAGTTCATCGGCGCAGGCTACAATATCGACAACATCCGTGGTGAAGGTCGTACTGTTTGTACCAACCACGCTTGGGGTTCTGCATTCCGCGGCTACGGTTCTCCGCAGTCTGAATTCTCATCCGAAGTTATTATGGATGAACTTGCAGAAAAACTTGGTATGGACCCTCTGGAACTGCGTTACAAAAACGTATACCGCGAAGGTTCCACAACTCCTACAGGTCAAGACCCTGAGGTCTACAGCCTGCCAGAAATTATCGACACAATCCGTCCTAAATACGAAGAAGCTAAAAAACGCGCAGCAGAGCTTTCCACTCCGGAAGTTAAACGCGGCGTAGGTATTGCTCTTGGTGTTTACGGTTCCGGTCTTGATGGTCCTGACTCCGCTGAAGCAGCCCTCGAACTCGATGAAAAAGGCAACATTACTGTATACACAACTTGGCACGATCACGGTCAGGGCGCAGACATGGGCGCAATGACTACCGCCCATGAAGCACTTATGCCTATGGGATTCCCTGCTGAAAAAATCAAAGTATGCCTTAACGACACCAGCAAATGCCCTAACGGCGGTCCTGCCGGTGGTTCCCGTTCTCAGGTTGTAGTTGGTCGCGCTATTAAAGCTGCCGGTGAAGCACTTGTTGAAGCAATGAAAAAAGACGACGGCACGTACTACACCTATAAAGAAATGCAGGAAAACAACATTCCAACCCGTGTTAACGGTAAATGGACTGCACCTTGTACCGATTGTGACGAAAACGGTCAGGGTAACCCATTTGCATGTTACATGTACGGAATGTTCCTTGCTGAAGTCGGCGTAGAACTTGCCACAGGTAAAACTACTGTAGAAAAAATGACCGCAGTGACAGACATCGGTACCATCATGAACAAACTGGTTGTTGATGGTCAGATGTACGGTGGTCTTGCACAGGCAATCGGTCTTGCTCTTACAGAAGACTTTGAAGACATTAAAAAGCACTCCACAATGGTCGGTGCTGGATTCCCATATGCTAAACAGATTCCAGATGACATGGAACTCATTTACATCGAATCCAAACGTCCTGAAGGTCCATTCGGCGCATCCGGTGTTGGCGAACTTCCGCTCACCAGCCCGCACGCTGCTATCGTAAACGCTATCTACAACGCTTGTGGCGTTCGTATCCGCGCTCTGCCTGCACTTCCAGAAAAAGTGCTTGCAGGACTCAACAAGTAATCTAGATCAAACCGTCCGTGCTGCTCAGGCAGCACGGACGTATTCAGTGCACGCTATGGAACAACACGAACTACGCCAATGGGAAGCGCAGTGTACGCAAGAAGAAGCACCACACTGCCAAGCTCGCTGTCCTTTGCACATTGATGTCCGTGCCTTTTGTAAAAAAATGGCAGCAGGCAAAATGAATGAAGCTTGGGCTGTTTTGTATAAAAACATGCCTATTCCTCACATCGCCGCCAACATCTGTGATGGCGCATGTATGGAATCGTGCCTTCGTAAAGACCTTGGCGGCAGTATCGACATGCCGGAACTGGAGCGTTGCTGCGCTACAAATGCCACCAAAACTCCACTTATGCGCCCGCTTCCTTCCAAAGGTAAACGCGTCCTTATTCTCGGTAGTGGTCTCAGTGCGTTGGCTGCGGCATGGGAACTGGCTAAAAAAGGCATCAGCCCTACAATTTATTCCTCTACACCATACAAGGATGCTGAATCGGGCGATATCACATCTCTCGTTCCCCAAAATGCATTTGAAAAACACAAACAGGCATTCGAAAAACTTGGAGTCCTTTTTTCTGAAAAAGCACTGCCAGAAAACCTTGAAAGCGCCTGTTCCGAGTGGGATGCCATACTCATTGCCTCGCCTGATTTAACTAAAAATTACGCGTGTGAACTGATTGATTCAAAAATTCTTCAAACCAAAATTTCCTCTGTATTCGCCGTTCCCCCCCAGCGGAGAGTCTCAACGATAGAACGGATTGCTTTAGGCAAAACGTTAGCTTTCTCCGCAGAACGTTCGATACAGAACGTATCCTTTACCGCAGGGAGAGAACGCGAAGGGTCGTACATATCCCGCCTGCAAACTGCAGTAACCTCGATCTCTTCGCTACCCCGCCTTCCTGCAACCCCGCAGGGATACGATGAAGCGACAGCTATGCTGGAAGCTGGAAGGTGCATACAATGCGAATGTATGCAATGCGTTAACAATTGCGTGTATCTGGCAGAATTCAAAAGTTACCCCAAAGTCTATGTGCGGCAGATATATAACAATGCCGCCATTGTTATGGGAACACGACATGCCAACAAAATGATCAACTCCTGCATGTTATGTGGTCTATGCGAAGAAATTTGCCCAGAAGACTTTGCGGTACAGAATCTCTGCCTTACAGCAAGACAGGATTTAGTGGCAACTTCCACAATGCCCCCTTCCGCACATGAATTTGCGCTCCGCGATATGGCATTTGCCAATACCGCGGGTATGCTCGCAAAGAATGCACCTTCCGCTTCCACTAGCGCCTTCGCTTTTTTCCCGGGTTGCCAGCTTCCGGCAATCTCACCGCATCTTGTTGAAAGCACCTACGCTTACCTGCAAGAAGCACTTAACGAATCTGTAGGATTATTCATCCACTGTTGTGGTGCTCCGGCGCATTGGTCGGGGCAAAAAGAATTAATGCAGGCAACCGCAGATCAAATAACCAGCCACTGGAAAAATATGGGGAAACCCGTGCTCATTACCGGCTGTCCAACCTGCGCGACAATGTTTGCCGAATGCATGCCACACATACCGACTCGCTCGCTATGGGCTGTGCTGGAAGAAACAGGACTACCACCGACAGCTGCGGCTCCTCAGCAAAAGTATGTATTGCACGACCCATGTTCCACACGACACGATGAGCCGATGCGAAAACATGTGCGAGCCATTGCCGAAGCGTTGCATATTTCCACAACAGAGCCGACTCTTTCTGGATCATTAACAGAGTGCTGTGGGTACGGTGGTCTGCTTGATTCTGCAAATCCACCGCTTTCAAAAAAAGCATCGCAGCATAGGGCTGATGTTCTCTCACAATGCACTGAAGATGAACAAGACGTGCTCACCTACTGTGCAATGTGTCGTGACATGCTTTTTAGAACAGGCAAACGTACTGTACATCTTCTTGATCTGCTCTTTCCTGACTGTAGATCAACACTTTCGTGTTGCAACGCTGACCCAGCTGCGGTTCCGGTTACTGGTTTTTCAGATCGCCGTGAAAACCGTATGCGACTTAAAGAACATTTACTCACAACAATCTGGGGTGAAACAACAGAAAGCGCAGACCAAGACCTGCCGCCTATTACCTACACGGAACAGGCAAAGGCAGCGATGGAAGAACGCCGCATTCTTCGCAGCGACATAAGTAAAGTTGTGAAGTATGTTGAAACTACGGGTGAAAGCTTATTCAACACCAAAACACAACGGCACGTCAGTAGCTTCCGCCCTGTAAGCGTTACCTACTGGATGGAGTACACCAAAGATGACAGCGGGTATTGTATCCACAACGTATGGTCACACCGGATGCAAATCATCCCTCCTAAATAAGAGAACACTATGAACACATTACAAGTTTTACACGACGACTTTTCACACTGGACTTGTAGTCAATGCAATGAACCGCTTGTGTTTTCAGCTGTTGAACTGGTCTACCTCAAAAGCAATTTTTCTGTAGAACTACCTGTCTGCCCCAAATGCGGTTTTGTTCTGATTCCAGAGTCACTCGCCTTGGAAAAAATGGCAGAAGTAGAACAACTGCTGGAAGATAAATGAGCACTCCCCTCTGGCAGCATCCTCTTATGGCAACCCTTGAGGACGGTGCACTACGTCCGGGGGGGCTTAGTCTTACCCAACACACATACAACAAGCTGGATATCACACCTTCCACACAAATTCTGGATGCAGGCTGCGGCATAGGCGCCACGAGTAAATTTATTCAAAAAAGTTACCATGCCTCAGTTGTTGGAATAGACATTTCACATACCAATGTTCAGCAAACCCAAGCGCGTGGTGTTGCTGCTTTGCAAGGCACAATTGCACAACTCCCTTTCCGCGATGCAACATTCCATATTGTTAACTGCGATTGTGTGCTGTCTCTTTGCGATTCTTTACCAGCAGTCCTTTCTGAATTTTCACGGGTGCTCCGCCCTAGTGGTATTCTTCTATTCTCAGACCTCTATTACCGGAAGCAGCCCCATACTTCAGCAGATGCATCCCACGCAGGTTGCGCTAGCTCACCACTCCAGCTTGAAGCAGTATCAGCTGCCCTTACAGCAGCTAACTTTGCTCACATAACCAGCTCAGACCACACCAAAGAACTTAAAGAACTTACCGCAAAACTTATTTTTTCCGGCATCAAATCATGTTGCGCTGGAAATTCTGCACAGCAAACCACATCATACGACAAAAACATCGGCTATATCCAAGTAGTAGCGACAAAAAAGGAGTAACACATGCTTTCCGACATTCAACTCCAACTACTCCAGTGGGCAGGCAAAGGATATTGTTGCAGCCAAATTATGGTGGGCGTGGCTCTGGAGTTTTCCGGCATTGAAAACCCGCAACTACTGCGGGCTGCTGAAGGGCTATGCAGCGGCATGTCCAACTGTAGCGGAACATGCGGTCTGCTTACAGGAGGCTCACTACTCCTAGGATTATATGCAGGGCATGATGCTGAAACAGAAGAAAAAGATGAAAAACTCCCTGTTCTGCTGGAATCATTCACAGACTGGTTTACCCAAAAAACTGCTGAAGAACACGGCGGCATAAGCTGCGGACAGATTCTTGGCGAAAGCTGTGATGCACCAGTGCCAGATGCAAGCAAATGCGGAAACCTTCTAGCTGAAAGTTTTACCTACATTGAAACCCTGCTCACTGAATATGGATACGACATCACCGCGATAAAAGAGTAGCTATGCCAGATCATATTTCTCATACAGAAAGTGTATGCCCAGAATGCCTTCAGCGTATTCCAGCAATGCGTGTAACGAATGGAACTGAGACACGCCTTATCAAACACTGCCCTCAGCATGGTGCATTCTCAACGCCGGTTTGGCGTTCCACTCACATGGCAACAAAATTTTCAGATTGGTTACGCCCTAAAATCCCTTCCACACCACCGACCATATCCACAACGGTAGAAAAAGGATGTCCCTTTGACTGCGGATTGTGCGCGGAACACAGACAACATAGCTGTATGGCACTTATCGAAGTGACGTGGAAATGTAACCTTTCTTGTCCAGTTTGTTTTGCCTCTGCTGAAAACAATAGCAACGCACCCACTGACCCTACCAAAAGCGAGATTTTCCAATTGTTGGAATCAACTATGCAAACCACAGGGGGATGTAATCTACAGTTTTCCGGTGGTGAACCAACAATTCGTGATGATCTACCTGAACTTGTAGCAGAGGCAAAACGCATCGGTTTCCCGTTTGTACAAATCAACACCAACGGGATTCGCGCAGCACAAGAATCTGGCTATGCCGCTAAGCTGGCAGCAGCAGGTGTTGATTCCGTATTCTTACAGTTTGACGGGCTACGCACATCAACATGGCAAGCATTCCGTAATGCAGACCTTCTTGAAATCAAGAAAAAAGCCATCAGCGCCTTTGCCAATGCCAACATTGGTATCGTTCTGGTTCCGGTTATTTCACCAACGATTAATAAGGACGAAATTGGAGACATCATCCGGTTTGCTATTAACCATGCGCCAGCTGTCCGCGGTGTGCATTTTCAACCTATCAGCTATTTTGGGCGATATCCCGTAGCACCAGCAGATGCAGAACGCATCACACTGCCGGAGCTTGCTGAAGAACTGGAAAGACAAACCGAACACCTTGTTGCCACAGGGGACTTTGTGCCGCCAACGTGTGAACACGCGCTGTGCTCTTTCCATGCGAACTATATTATCAATGATGATAACTCACTTCAGCTTTTGTCCGTGCCGAAGAACTCATGCAACTGCAAACCAAAACCCGCGGCAGAAGGAGCAGAAAAAGCACGCTCGTTTGTTCGCAGTCAGTGGGCAGCAGCCGAGCAGAAACAATCATTCAAACCAATTACTGAATTAGATTCTTTTATTCAGAAAGCATCAACACGTCGATTTGCCATCTCTGCCATGGCGTTTCAAGATGCGTGGTCACTGGATATCGAAAGACTCAAGGGCTGCTGTATTCATGTAGTCGCACCGGATGGCAAGCTTGTTCCATTCTGCGCATATAACCTGACAGCATCGGATGGAACACCGCTATATCGCGGCGTATAATTCGACATTAGTACATCGATGCATTGTGCGTAAATCATGCATTGCGTTCGGGGTTGATTGAGACACCAATTGGGGCTGCTTTCTTTTTTCTAAAAAAAAATCACTTTTCCGAGAGTATGTTTAAGGCAGCAGCACTCATAACTAAGCAAAAAAATCCGATACGGACATAACGTGCAGCACTCGACGATTACACATCCTCTTCACGCACAAAGGACACAAGGCATGCCCCTTGATGCTCCCACGTATGCTGATATTTTTTCAGATGCGACAACGCTTGGACTTTCTGCTGAACACATTGATGTCTGGCAACGCAAAAGACTTGCAGAAATTTGCCACTATGCACGAGCAAACAGCAGCTTCTATGGCAAGCATCTGCGTGACCTGAATGAAACTGTATTTGCATCCCGTGAAGCATTTGCCACCTTGCCGCGCACTACTGCTGAAGACATCCGGGAAGCACCGTTCGCATTCTTATGTACTTCACAAGATGACATCGCACGAGTTGTAACGCTCACGACATCAGGCTCGACAGGTAAACCGAAACGAATTTTTTTTACACAAGACGAAATAGACGAAACAATTGCGTTTTATAACCACGGAATGCAGTGTCTTGCAGAATCTGGCGACACTGTTTTAGCACTGCTTCCCGCCCTGCGCCCTGACAGCGTCGGCGCATTATTACGGGATGGATTAACACAGCTAGGTGCAACTCCAGTTCTCAATCAAGACCCTGATGACGTTGCCCAGTCTCTTTCATTACTAAAAGCACACGCTGCCGACTGCGTAGTCGGTACGGCTGCCCATGTTCTTGCATTAGTGAAGCTGTGGGAGCATGCTGGCAATAAAGATACTTCTGTAAAAACAGTCCTCCTGTGCTGGGATGCGAGTTCTCAACCAGTGCGGGAGTATATTGCAAAAACGTGGAACTGTCGGGTGCATACACACTGGGGCATGACAGAAACAGGGCTTGGCGGCGCTGTTAACTGCGCGCACGGCTCAGGTATGCATCTGCGCGAAAGTAAAATGTATGTCGAAATCACTGACCCTGAAACCGGAGCTGTTTTGCCGGATGGCGAACGTGGAGAGATGGTTGTAACGACACTCACACGAAGGGGCATGCCACTTATCCGATACCGTACAGGAGACGAGGCACAAATTCTCACAGAACCTTGCCCATGCGGTTCTCCGCTCCGCAGACTCAGCCCATATATTCGACGTATTCGCCAGCCGAAAAATACTCCTGACTGGTTTAAAGATATGCCGCCATCTGCCATTGACGGCGCATTACTTTCAATACCCAATTTTCTTGCCCAGCAAGCACGATACAGGGTGGCACCTAACAGACTGGAAATTACCATTGATGCGTGTGGCACCGCATCACAGCTTTTACCAGCCTGCACAGAGCTATTACGCAATTTTGTTTCTCCTTTGCGTAATGCTCCAGAAATATTGTGCTTGCCGGGCAAAGACTCTGAAAAAATTTCTATTGGATTCGCAAAACGCATAATCAGCGTAGAGTAACGAGGTCACAATGCATTCTATTCTCATCGATATTGTAAACAAACTGGCAACACATAACTGCGTACTCGCCACCGTCATATCCAGCACAGGCTCAACTCCGCGGTCTTCTGGTGCACATATGCTTGTTTGCCCGCAAGGCGAATTTTTTGGAACCATCGGCGGTGGACTTATTGAAGCGGAAGTACAGGAGACAGCAGCTGCATTTCTTGAAGGCGATGCGGGAGCTGCATCACTCCACTCTTACGAGCTGGACAATACAAAAGCCGGAGCCATCGGCATGTCGTGCGGCGGTTCTCTTACTGTTCTGCTGGAGCGTCTTACTCCTGCGCAATACACTGACTTTCTAGAAATCGAACAGGCAGTGCGCAATGGTCAGGCTGTACGGCGCGAAGCATATTACATGCGAGCCGAAGACGACTGGACATACACCTCTCTGAAAGCACTTCAAGAGCTTCCAGCCCATGCTGCTGCGTTACAAAAAATCCATGATGCCAGCCACGCTCAACAATCTGAGGAAAAACCAGTACTATTAGATGAAAATTCCATCCGCTATGTTGCTGAGACCTTTCACCCTTCAGCAACAGTTATCATCGCAGGTGCAGGACACGTTGCAAAGCCAACAGCTGAGATTGCCCACATTGCCGGATTTTCTGTCATCGTACTTGATGACCGCAACGACTTTGCAAACGCTACGCGTTTCCCCCATGCCCATGTCAAAGTTGTCGATTCACTAGACGACATTTTATCTGACATTACAGTCCACAGCGATTGCTATGTTGTTATTGTTACACGCGGGCATGCACACGACAAAAGTGTACTGAAACAAGCACTTACAACACCAGCAAAATACATTGGTATGATCGGCAGCAAAAGCAAGCGCGACGGGCTTTATGAAAAACTTCGCGAAGAAGGTGTTACAAATGAAGCTATCGCCCGATGCCATTGTCCAATAGGGCTGCCGCTTGGTGGACGAACACCTGAAGAAATAGCAGTCAGCATCATGGCGGAAATCATTCAGGTAAAATCTAGAGGGTAGCATCATGCCAAAAGCATATGCAATCATTCTGGCAGCGGGTTACAGCCAGCGTATGGGGCAATGCAAAGCAGTACTCCCCCTTGGAGAAAAAAGTGCCCTGCAAACTCTTGCGGATACTTTTATCCAAGCAGGGGTCACACCTATTGTTGTCACTGGCTATGCCAAAGAACCAGTGAAGTCCGAATGCAACAGATTAGGACTACAGACAGTACATAACGCGCAATTTGACAGCGGCATGTATTCGTCTGTTCAAGCAGGGTGCACCGCATTACCAGACGATGCAGAAATATTTTTTGTAACTCCGGTAGATATCCCTCTTATTCGCTCGCGTACTATTGCCGCATTGCTTCAGTATGCTCAAACGACAGAAGCACTGGTAATTCATCCTGTTCTTGATGCCGGAATCCATACACCGTTTCCTGATAGTATCCTCAAATCTAGAGACTATCGGGGACACCCGCCTTGCCTTGATATTTCCATAAAAAATGACATTCTCGCATATAATGGCGATGGTGGGCTTGCACAACTGTTAAATCGATTCACCGAATCAACTCAATACCTTTCAGTTATTGATAGCAACATGATGCAAGATATGGATACCCCACAAGATTATGAAACAATCTGCCATCTACATGCAGTACAAAGCGTTCCTTCCTTAGAAGAATGCTATGCAATATGGAATGCGGTAAAACTGCCAGAAGCTATCCGCAGGCATTCCATTGCAGTCACTGATATTGCACGAATTATGTTGAAAGGTATTCCCGCTGCTACCCAGTTATTTTCCCAAACGGTTATTGCTGGTGCTATGCTGCACGACATAGCTAAGGGACAAGCAAAACATGCTTCTGCGGGTGCAAAACTCATTGCCGAACTGGGGTTCCCAGCCCTTGCGGAGTGCATTGCAAATCATTCGCATATGACTGCCCAGAAAGGTGCAATTACCGAAGCAGAGCTTGTATTTTTGGCAGATAAATTTGTCACTGGAACAACCCGTTGCACTTTAGAACACAGATACCAACAAAAAATGGCAATGTTCGCAGATTCACCAGAAGCTGTTACTGCCATTCGACAAAAGCTCCTTGAGGCACAGGCTATTTTAGCAAAAGTCGAAACCGTAACCTGTGCAGATTACAACACACTGCTTGCAGATGAAGGGGAACACTAGCATGCTCTATCTTGTCAGGCACGGAGAAACAGTGCTCCCTAAAGGCATTTGCATAGGACAAACCGATACGCCGCTTGCCAAGCAAGGAATAAAAAACATCACGGAGAAGACTCTCCCCAACCTCGCAGCATTGCAGCTGGAAAGCCCACGCCTCATATCCAGCCCGTTATCACGAACCATGCAGACGGCTCAGATTCTCAGCAACGGACTCAATATTCCTGTTGAACAGGAAGCAGCATTAAAAGAAATCAATATGGGGAAATGGGACGGGCTAGCTTTTTCATATATCAAAAAACACTACGCGGCAGAATATGAGCAGCGGGGAACTGATTTTGCCTATTTTCGCACACCGTGTGGCGAGTCATTTTTTGATCTACAGCAACGAGTGCTCGAATTCATTATTCCATTGTGCCACACAAAAGGTTCCGCCATTCTCGTAACACATGCGGGTGTAATCAGAACCTTGCTGTGCGCGGCAAAACAAACGCCACTCCAAGAATTATTTATCTACAAAGTCACAACAGGTTCAATTACGACGATTCCCAAAGCCACCTTTGCAGAAAAAGGACTTTATCTGGCATAATATAAATGAAAAAGCTCCGTGTACCCAAAAATACACGGAGCTTTTTTTACGCTGTAAGAAACTCTTTAAGCGCATCTGCACGACTCACAGCCAGTGTATAGCCGCTGTCATACAGTGCATAAAGTTTGCGTTGGTTTCGACAAACACGTCCAATTCCAAGCGTACTTTCAGGACGGATTACAAAAATCTCGCCTCGTTTTTCCATAGCTTCAAGAGTTGCCATCAAATCATTATATTCTTGATGGCGACGAGCAAGCGCGTCATGTAAACCGATGAAATCAGGATACCGCCATTTACTCAGTACAGCGGATTTGCTGGCGCTTTTGCGATATCCATAAGGTTGCGTCAGAACGACTACAGGTCTTTCACCGGCAGCAAGGCAGTCTCTCACAGGAACTGAGTTAGCAATACCGCCATCCATGTAGATTGTACCATTGAATTCAACTGGCTCAGCAATAAGCGGCAAACTTGCAGAAGCACGCATTACGGTGAGCAGATCATCTCTGCTGTTCAGCGTATTTTTTTCAAACATAACACTTTTGCCAGTAATGCAGTCAGTAACTCCTATCCAAAATTTTACCGGATTATCCCGAAACGTTGCATAATCTATGGGGACAAGATCAAGCGGAATGTCACGGAAAATAAAGTCCATTCCGAACAAGTCACCACCTTTTAGCAAACGAATAAAACTCAGATATCGACTGTCGTTGACAAATCGAGTGCTTGTAATTCTGTTTCGCTCCGGTTGCTTCGATACATAGTTAGCCCCGTTACAGGCTCCCATAGAAACACCGTATACAGATGCAAAAGGTATATTCAGATCACTAAAATGCCGTAGCACACCAGACGAAAAAATACCGCGCAGCCCGCCTCCTTCGAGAACCAGCCCTGCGGTTTCTGTAAATTGCACGCGAATATCCTCCTGAGAGATTACGCTGAAACTCTATTCTATAGACTGTCCGGCAATACACACCGGACAGTCTCACAAAAGCATACGCGGCAACACATCCTACTGCATCAATATAATGTGCTAAAATAACATTGCTATCTTTGCTCACCCCAAAAAAGCGCGATGACATGCTCGTTTGGAGCTCGACCAACATATGAACCAGCTACAAAAGCCAGCAAGGAAACCAGAGTGGTCGGCACAATTGCGTGGATACCACCCATAGCCGGTTTCATAATACTGATTGTGATGAATGTAGCTACGCCGAAAAGAATTGAAGCGACAGCGCCAGTTGCATTGGCTCGTTTCCAGTACAGCCCCATAATAATCGGCCACAGGAAGACGGCTTCCAACCCACCAAACGCAAACAGGTTAATCCACACCAGCAAATCAGGTGGCTGAATAGCTGCAAGAAAAACCATAAAGCCAATTACAGCTGTAGACATAAGGCTCATACGCTGAATGCTGATTGACGGCATCTGCGATGCATCGCCCTTCAGCTTATAATGCACATACAAATCTTTAATGATCGCTGCTGAAACAAGCAGCAGCATGGAGTCCACTGTAGACATGATGGCAGCAAGAGGACCTGCAATAAAAACACCTGCCCAGAATGGAGACAGTAATTCCATAATCAACGACGGCATTGCAAGGTCACCAGCAGGAAGTTCGGGAAGAATAGCCCGTCCAAGTGCGCCGGAAAGGTGTGCACATAAGATAATAAAACCGATGATAAGCGTACCCACAACCATAGCGTCATGCATTGCGCGGGAGTTTCTGTATCCCATGCAACGTTGCGTAGTCTGTGGCAATCCTAAAATCCCTAAGCCTACCAGAATCCACAAAGATAGAGTAAACGGCTGCGGTACAGCATTCTTAGGGCCTGTAGGGGTGATAAGACCGGGATCTATCGTTTTCAGTGTGGTTACACATTGTTGCATTCCGCCGCCAGCATTAATGATTGCAAGCAGGATAACAACAACTGCTATCACCATAATGATACCCTGAATAGCATCAGTGATAACAACAGCACGAAATCCACCGACAGCGGTGTACATAACAACGGTAATACCAAACAGCACCAGCCCCACAATATACGGATAGCCGGTTACTGCCTGAAAAAGCCGTGCGCCACCAATAAACTGGGCAAGCATGGCTGCCATGAAAAATATCAGCAGCGATACGG
Source organism: Halodesulfovibrio sp. (assembly GCF_025210605.1). Lineage (NCBI taxonomy): Bacteria > Pseudomonadati > Thermodesulfobacteriota > Desulfovibrionia > Desulfovibrionales > Desulfovibrionaceae > Halodesulfovibrio > Halodesulfovibrio sp. The sequence continues at coordinate 39,295 of NZ_JAOARI010000017.1, forward strand.
AACACAGAATAACAACAGCATCGCTTTTGTATCGTGCTCGCAGAAAGTCTGTAATCGTCAGCGAGTTTGTCTTACGTGCAATAATCGCAAATCGTTTACCGAGCACACCTAGAGTCAGAAATGTAGTCGGTACTTGAATCATTGCGAGAAATACCCAGCTCAACCCGTAACGGTACGCAACACCGGGACCGCCAACAAAGCTGCTCGCGCTGGTGTAACTTGCGATAATAGTCATAGCGAGGACAAAGCCCCCCATTGAGCGACCACCAATGAAATAATCTTCCATAAACCCCTGAGAGGATTTAGAAGCAGCCTTATTGCGTGCCCATATCGCCACTACAAACGAAAGCGCCAAGTAAAGCACTACAGGGATTATAGTAACGAGTGCATTACTCATATAATATTTCCTTTCTGAACTTTTACAGCAGGCTGCTCATCTTGTTCTGTATCAGATTCTTCATCATCCAGCGGCATCTCTTTAAAGAAGAATCGAACAACTCCCCATAAGAACACTGTAATAACTGGGTAGCCAACAACACAGCTGTAAAAAAACCACTCCGGCATTCCAAAGACATACGAATACTGCTCAGGGTCGCCCTCACCCATTCCGTATCCGAAAACGAACCACCATATAAAATAGAGAGCATAGGCACCCAAAGAGAACAACGCTTCTTTGTTTGCCTGAGCAAAGCGCCAATCCTGTGTCTGCTTCTTCATACAATACACCCGTAAAAAGTTTTTAATCCCTACTGCCGGAACCAATATCCGGAGAAGAATTACCGCACCATAAAACAGAACATATCCTCAACTGCATATGGATATAAAAAGAACGCTGTATAACGCTCAATTCTACCCTGCAATTCATCTTTATCCACCCGCGAAAACCACATGGTAACGGTATCCCGTAACATACAGATCTGTCAGCTGGTTGCTGCCTTCTGCCCTAAAGCACACCAGAAAACAAGCTATGGACACCGTTTCTTAAAAATTGCCGCATATCATTAATATGTTCCTGCCAAAACACATAGTTCTCCCTCTACCGACACTCGTCACTCTATCCACATCATACCACGTATCGGCTATGTCTCACACTCTGTGCGTAATCCAACGCGCCCCCTGTTTACGCATGTGCGGACTCTCGTACATAGCAATCGACTGCATTACTGCAAAAAAGCACAACACACTTAAAAAACTCACTATTTTTTTTTGGAACATTTCTTGTTTAGAGAAGCATACCATACCATTTTTTCGAATAATGACTATTCAGGAACACGAGCATGAAAAGCTTTTGCGGAAACCTGCAAAAGCTTTTTTATTGTCTTATCACAATATGACAACGCAACCTGCTATGGCATTATCATTCCCAATTAGCTGCCTCTTCTCGGACAAGTTGCATGAACGCCTCCATAGCAGGAGAAACCCATTTATCTTTATGTCTGGCTAATGCAACACTTACAGGAGAAGGATTTTGCCAAGGAACATGCTTTACCTGCCCTGTTTCAACTTCACGGCGCACTACTACTGTCGGTAAAAAAGACACCCCTATGTCGCAAAGAATGTATTGCTTAATAACTTCCACGCTCGCTGTTTCAATCACGTTACTTGCAGCAACACCTTTCTGTTCTAAAAGCTGTTGAAATATTTTGCGATAGCTGCATCCCTGCTCCGTATATAATATAATATGTCTGTTGGCAGAGGTTAGCTCATTTTTTGGATACTCTTTCGGGAGAACCACACTCATCGGCTCCTCAAAGAGCTTGACCATTTCCAAATCAGACTCATGCTTCAGTTGCTCCAGCAGTACGCACAAATCAAGATCGCCTGTCCGTAACGACGTGCGCATGCTGCTGCAAGTGCCGCTCTCCATCACAAGTTCCACTTGCGGAAACAATGTCTTAAATTTTTGTAACACAGGTGCAAGCCGGTACAGCATTGTTGACTCCGGTGCACCGACGCGCAACCGTCCTGCTGGCGCGCCTGTCAGCTCTTTTAAAGCACAAACATCGTCATATGCCGCCAAAAGAGTGCATACACGTTGATAAACGACCTGCCCGAAATCGTTTAACGCAACCTTCTTACCAATGCGGTCAAACACAGGCTGCTCATAGAATTCTTCAATCATTTGAATATGGGATGTTATAGAAGATTGTGCATAGTTTAGTGCACGAGCTGCTTTGATAAAGCTTCCATGCTCTACGATTGCTTTAAAAGTAATAAGTTGACGGAGTTCCATTACTGACCTCTTCAATCGATTTTATCGAACGATTTATTCTGAATATTCCGTTTTTCTGATAACAGCAGTTGAGGTACTAAGGTGGCGATACAACGTCAAGGAGAGGATCAATGGATACGAAAATGGGAGCACTTCAGCTTGGGGGATTAATTGCAGGTGCGGTGCTGGGTTCTGGAGTAATCCTGCTTCCACCAATGGCTCATGAACAACTCGGAGAGTGGGCAGTAGCAGCATGGATAATCATAATGGCTTTTGGTGCAGTATTTGCCACTATTTTTGCCAAGCTGGCGCACCAATACCCCGGTGGTGAAGGAGTTCCTATTGCTATACGAAAAGCTTTCGGAGCTAAAGCCGGTCGGCTTGCTTCGACATACTTACTCTGTGCGGTATGTGTCGGTCCCATAGCAGTTCTCATGACAGCGGCTGCGACAATTTCTCAGGCGTTCAATATGCCAGCTAGTACCAATGAATTTATTTCCGGCGTACTATTACTTGGTTGCGCAGCGCTGCTTACTCGCCGCATTTCATTTGTCGGAAGTGTAGCTTTGATTGCAAGTTCCATTATCGGCCTCATTCTTACAGCCAGTAGCATCGCCACGATTCTTCACCATCCGGTGCTTCCTATGCCCGAAAGTTCAGTTAACATCCAAAGCATGGGAGAGACGTTACTCTTGCTGTTTTGGGCAATTATTGGCTGGGAAGTTGTCGGAAATTATACCATGGACGTGCGGAATCCAGATAAAACAATCCCCAGAGCGACACTTATCGCTGTTGGCATCATCTCTAGTGTATACGGGCTGGTAGCATGGGCAATGACCGCCTTGTCACCCACAGGAGGAACCGTTGCCGTTACCGATGTAGTTAACTCTTTACTCGGAAACGCTGCAAACTTCGTGGTTATGATTACAACTACCGTGTTATGTGTTTGCACGTATCTTATGATAATTGGTGCAGTAATCCGGCTCATTGCATCACTTGCCGAGCAAAATAGTGCTGGCACGTTTCTAGCTCGCAGAAATACCCATGGTGCGCCTGTGACAGCGTTATTAACGCTCGTTGTCATTCAGAGTGTCAGCTTGTTGTTACTGCAACAGCGAGTACTCTCTCTTGAAGATTGTGTAGCAATTGCAAACGCATTCTTTTTAGCAAACGCACTTCTAGGAATAGGTGCTGCCATACGGCTGCTTCCCTCCCGTATATTACAGCTGACAGGAGCAATGCTTGCTGTTGCCTTTATGACGCTGCTTTCTTTTTCTTCAATATGGGTACTAATTTTACTTTCATGCATTACATTTTTAGTGATCGGAAATCCTCGCTCACTCTGGAGTACCGTACTGAACAAATAATTAGCAGTGATTGCGCCATAACTAGCTTTATGCAAAAAAATCCCCTTACCCATAGCAGTAGCTACAGATAAGGGGATTGCTAATCCTGCCACAACGAATCTCTGAGAGTTGAAGCGCATCTCCCAACAACCCGTTACTCACATTCATTGTCCACAAAAAAAGCTCTTACACTTTCGTGTAAGAGCTTAACTTGCGTTGGCGTCCCCAAGGGGATTTGAACCCCTGTCGCCTGCGTGAAAGGCAGGTGTCCTGGGCCAGGCTAGACGATGGGGACGCTTGACTTGTGCTTCGTGAGTTCCCTCACGTGCGAAGAGGTATTTATGGAAAAGACGCTCTACTGTCAACTAAAAATTTTGTTATTTTTCAAAAAAAATCTTTTTTATCCCTTGCCACCTTTCTTCGCTGAGCTTATCTTAAAATTAAGGATAAGGAAGTTACTATCGATATACCTTCCAGAAGATATATTTCATTAACCCTAACGGAGGGTAAGAAAGGCTAATGGATACTAGGATTGAACAAACTGTGAGAGGGTCTACTGAATAAGAATTTCAGGATTCGGAGCCGATGTACAAAGTACATGACAAGGCCGAACCAAGCAGCAATACGCTAACAGAATTTGTAAGTAGATTCTCTCTTCTTTTGCCTACACACTACTGCCCATCTATTGATGGTCTTTTTTTTGTCCTTTTTTCAAAAAAAACGCTGCGCACCCAAGGGTACACAGCGTTATATATTCTAGTAGCAGCGGATTACATGCCTACAGGGCACTCATCGTTGAAGATACCCACCATACTCTTATTTCTTAGAAATAATCGCTTTAGCAGGAATAATACCGGTTGCAGCCGCAGATACAATATTACCAGCTACCCCCGGACCATCACCAGCCACGTAGAGACCTTCAATGGCTGTTTCAAGGTCGTTGGAAGTTTCTACCTGAGTAGCAAAGAACTTGATTTCAGGAGCGTACAGCAAAGTACCATCATCAGCGATGCCCGGAATTACGTTATTCAGCTGTTCAAGGCCATCAACAAGGTTGGTAACAATACGCTCAGGAAGCGCCATTGCGATATCACCCGGCACAACGTTTGTCATTGTAGGGGCAATGTGACCATTGTTGATGCGTGTCCATGTTGAACGTCTACCGCGACGAAGATCGCCAAGACGCTGCAAAATTGGTTTACCGTCACCAATGATGGTAGCAAGTTTACCAATAGCTGTACCATACCCTGTGTTATCGGAAACAGGATCGGTAAGCACTACTTTGGACAAAAAGGCGAAGTTGGTATTTTCTGACTTTTTATCGCGGAATGCGTGTCCGTTTACACAGACAAAATCCTGATAGTTTTCAAGTGCAATGAAGCCACCCGGGTTTGTACAGAATGTACGAGTCTGGTCATCGTATTTAGAAGTACGCACGAAGAAGGTCGGATCGTACACAACGTCGGTAATGTCTGACATCACGTCATTGTGTGTTTCAACACGAACACCAACTTCGATACCACGCTGGGACACATTCAGACCGTATTCTTCGCACACAGTGCTAATCCAGTCTGCACCTACACGACCGGGAGCAAGAATAACCTGCTTGGCTGTGTATGTTCCTTTGTTGGTCTCAACGCCCTGTACTTTGCCGTCTTCAGCGACAACGCGCTTTACTTCTTCTTTGGTTTTAATCTCAACACCACGTTCAGAGATGTAACCGGACATGTTATCGATATGATCCGGAAGACAGTCTGAACCAAGATGTTTTTGCTTAATCAGCAAGAGATCGATGCCGCTTTTGTTTGCTTCCTTACGGATTGCTTTCGCTTTATCCATGTTGGAAGGGTATACAGGGCCATCCATGCCGAATTTATTAAAGATCACTTCTGTTTCATCAATCAGATCTTTAGATTCTTGCAAACCCATAAACTGGGTTAAATCGGTCTTTCCAAGCTTGTGGATATAGTTCAGCTTACCATCAGAAAAAAGCCCGCCACCGCCAATACCGGAAAGGATATGGCAAGGTTTACATTTCACGCACTTCTGGGTTTTTCCAATTGGGCATGTTCGATTTTTAACCGCCGGGCCGCGGTCAATCATACATACAGAAAGATTTGAATTTTCTGCAAGGTAGTAGGAAGCAAACAGCCCAGCAGGACCGCCGCCAACAACAATAACATCAAAATCTGTCTTGTTAGACATAATAGCAATCTCCAAACATTCTATTTGGCCCGGGACATATTTCCCACAAAACACAGGGAAATACACCCACAAGCGACGTGCACCTTGATTCGCGCGCACAATGGCTTAGTATATGCTCTACTCAAATCAGGAACAATGTCAACTGTGTTTTTTCCATTTTCAGAAAAAAACACTCATCGCCCATTTATAATATTATCCCCCGTTCTCCCTGCAATACACTCTATAGACGGCGCGAAAACCGCATCAAAGCCACGTCCCATTCAACCCCAAACTCCAGAGCCGAGGTAGTTATGCCCACAGAACGTACGACATACCGCAAGCATCTTTATGGAAAAATTAAAGATCGCAAAATTGTCTGGGTCGGGAGTAGAGGGTGTGATGCAATCCCACTTACCGACTTAAAAAATCCCGTTGTTTCCATCTGCTATGGCAGCCCTGCTAACTACGAGGGAATTACAGAATATACGTATGAAGAGATGATGCATCACAGAGTAAATCCCTACACTTATGACTCTGCAACTGATGATTCCGAAGGCATCAAAGAATTACGCCGAATCCTTCTTCAAGAGCTGGCAGAGCCGTGTTGCCTTATCCCGTACAAGCCTATGGCAATTATTGACACAGCATATTTTTTACACCACAACCACACTAAATTATTAGGACTATTCTCTGAATTCCATCATCCCTTCAACCACAAAACTTGGATTGAAACAGCCCTGCAAGAAACCGGAATGCGCATAATTCCGTGGAAGTATCTTGAGATAATCGAAGCGTCGAAGCAGGAAATTTATCGTGCAGCTATGGAGCAGCCAATCATGCTGCGTGTCAATGCCGCCACTGCCGGTTCTGGACTTGTACGCATTGACTCGAAAAAAAGCTTTGAGGCGGCTTGGGAGTGGCTTCAAGAGCATAAATCATCACTGATAGCCTACTCACCGTATTTTTCAGGAGCGTCTTCACTGTCCACATCTGCAACAGTGTTCCCTGACGGGCGTGTGTCGTTGCATCCTTTGAGCTTGCAGTGCATTGGGGTTCCTGAATTAACCCCGATGAATGCAGGATATTCAGGAAATGATTTCGGGATAATACGCGACATTCCAGTCCATATTATCAACCAGCTGGAAGCAATGGTACGAGAAGTAGGGCAATGGCTTGCCTCCAAGGGATTTACAGGCTCATTGGGGCTTACCGCCCTTCTTCATGATGAACAGCTGTATTTTATTGAAGCCAACCCACGTTTTCTTGGCTCATCAAAACTTTGTGCCCGTGTGGATAAAGAATTAGACAGACCCGATGTATACATGACGCACATGGCTTCGTTCTTAGGCTTGCCGCCACCACCACAAATTCCGTTACGCGAGCTGGCAGCTAAACAACCACAGGTTGGGCAAATGATCTTTCATAACACACAGCCCAACCCCGTTGTAGTTCAACGGGATGACGAGGCATACGCAAAATTACCATTTGAAGTATCTCAGACGCCAGAACCTACGGTTGCAGTGGAACCCGGTAGCCCTATCAGCACAATCCGCTGGAATGAACCGATTCTACATCCCAATGGCTCACTAAACGAAACAGGACAGTTTATTGCCGGTACGTTCCTTCAAACCATCAAGGTACAACCGCGAGGTCTGCTGAAAGAACGCCCTAAACGCATCCTCAAATAGTCCGCCACCATCAAAAAAATTCCCTGACGGAATCATCCATCAGGGAATTTTTTTCGTTATCAGCAAGTGTACCCTGCTGGCATACGCATAAAAAAAGCTGGTGAGGAAAACCTCACCAGTTTTTTGATTGTTTGATTAGAACATTTGTTTCAGTAGGTCTTCACCACTTTCAACAGGGTCTTGTTGTTCACGAGTCAAACGCTGACCTTGCATAATTGTCGGCTGTGTTCCCTGCTTAAACGGCAGGAAGTAGCTTTTGCCACTGTAGGCACTTGCCACGCGACCGGAGCCAGCATCAATGCGCACCTGAATAACTCCTGCTGGCATCTCGAAATCTTCTTTCGGGTAGTCATCAAGAATCTCTTTCAAGTAATCACGTACAACAGGTGAAGCTGCACGGGAACCTGTTTCCCACTTACCCATAGGGGTCAGCTGGTCAAAGCCCACATATGCAGTTGTAACGAGGTATGGTGTTACCCCTACAAACCACGCATCTTTCTCATCGTTTGTTGTACCGGTTTTGCCGCCGATAGGACGTTTAAGTTCCTTTAAGCGCCAGCCTGTGCCATCCTGCACAACTTCTTTAAGCAAGGTAGACATGATGTAGGACGTTTCTGGGTCCATACCCTGTGTACGCTGTGTCTCGATGGAAATAATATCATCGCCCCACGCATCTTTTACAGAGCGGATAAGACGTCCTTTTGACCACTCACCACCATTCGCAAATGTAGTGTAAGCTTCTGTCAGGTTAATCGGTGATACAGCTACAGAACCGAGTGATACAGAAAGATCAAACGGGAACGGTCCTTCAAGCCCCATAGCCTTAGCGCGTTCAACAACCTTCGGGATACCCAAAGCTTTTGCGACGCGGATGGTACAGAGGTTACGGGACTTAACGAGTGCAGTACGCAGCAAAGTAGGACCATAGAATACCCCTGAGAAGTTCTCAGGACGCCATACTTTGGAAGTAGACTGATCTGTATATACAATTGGTGCATCCAGAACGATAGAAGCAGGCGTGTAGCCATTATCCATAGCTGTAGAATACACAATCGGTTTAAATGCAGAACCCGGCTGACGTTTTGCCTGTGTCGCGCGGTTAAACTGGCTTTCTGTAAAGGAATAGCCGCCAACCAGTGCAAGGACATCACCTGTACGAGGATCCATTGAAACTACCGCACCCTGAACATTCGGATGCTGCTCCAATGCAAGCGGGAGGACATCATTCGGGGTCAGTAGACTTGGTTCCCAAGTTTCTTTGAGACGCTCAGGAACATTTATGGATGCCCAGACAACATCGCCGACTTTCACCACTTTACGTGCATCTTTGATAGCCGGAACATGGTCTGTTGCCACTCTCGGGTTAGGTCTGCGACACCAGTGCATGGATTTTACAGGAATACGACCCTTCATTTCTCCGAATCGTACATCCGCACCTTTTTTCTCAACCTTAGTTACAAGAACCTGAATCCATTTTTTATCTGTAAGCACGGCAGGAATAACTTCTTGCTGCTGCAAGAAATCATCTACCATTTCCGGCTCGATAGACTGGATAGGACCTTGCCAGCCGCGGCGTTTGGTGGAAGCTTCCAAGCCTGCACGCAGTGCAGCTTCAGCAGCGTCCTGATAATCCAAATCTACAGAGGTGTAGACCTTCAATCCGGCTTCATACACGGCATCTTCGCCATAGCGCGGAAGCTCAATGCCAAGCTTGCGCATATTATCTTCACTCAAGTACGAAATCAGCTTACGACGTACTTCTTCAAGATACCATGCACCGCGCTTCCAACTTGGGTCTTCCATGCTTTTGTATACAAGCGGTGCTGTGATCGCAGTGTCGTACTGAGCCTGAGTAATCCAGCCAAGCTCTAACATACGTCCCAACACGTAGCGCTGACGAGCCTTTGCAGACCCCGGCGCACGAAGCGGGTTATATTTGGAAGGTGCCTGCGGAAGACCGGCTAAGATAGCAGCTTCAGCAACAGACAGTTCGTTAATATGTTTACCAAAGTACGTACGCGCTGCGGCTTCTACACCATACGCACCAGCACCGAGGTAAATTTCGTTCAGATAAATTGTAAGAATTTCATCTTTCGTCAGATAACGTTCAAGACGGAACGCGAGAATAGCTTCTTTCAGCTTACGTTCGTAGCTTTTTTCTGAAGAAAGGAGCAGGCGTTTGATGATCTGTTGCGTAATAGTGGAACCACCCTGTCTGATGGAACCTGCACGCATGTTTTTAATGAACGCACGGAAGATAGCTTTCGGGTCAACACCATCGTGGTCATAAAAACTGTCATCTTCAGCAGCAAGAAAAGCCCGTTTAATTAAGTCCGGCATCTCTTCGTGAGAAACCAAAAAACGTTTTTCACGATAGAAATGCCCAAGAACCTGCCCGTCGCGGGCATATACGGTTGTTACCAACGGCGGCTGATAGTCATTAATGCGGGTAAAACTCGGCAAATCCTTAGACGCCCACCAGTATAAACCGGAGAATGCCAGTGTGCCGACAGCCGCTACTAGCGCCAAGCCGATACAGGTATACAGCAATATTTTTTTCATAAAGTTTATTCTCGTTTGCAGGGTGGCTAATTACCCTTATCGAAGCCCCATGCGGAACGTAGCAATGCAAACAATTCCCGAACACGGGCTTCGTCCATTCCTAACAGCTCCAGCGATTCTTCTACGGTATTCGTTTCACGGCAGACAAGACAACCTTGCGCCGTAAACATGGTCAGCTCTTTGCCGCGAACCCAAAAAGGAAACAGCAGGCAGAACCACGGGCGGACTTCCCTCGGGAGCCTGCACCCCTGCTCTGTCAGATACACACAATATCCTTTTTCGTTGGACAACAGAACCCTGTGAGTCTCATTCGCAGGAAATTGCGCATCTATTTTTTTTCCATCATGCGGGAAAAGTCTTTTTAATGTAGTGATAAATTCCGGTGTGTTAGCAATCTCATTGGCTCCATCCACGTCAGGAGCCGCAGCCTTCACCTTTTCCCACTCTGAATCGGACAATGGAAAACAAAGTTCAACATCCTGAGGCTCTGCATGACAGCAAGTGTGATATTTTTCTGCACACCGCTCGCATACAGAAGGGTCAGATTTGCAGGAAGATGATAAACTCATTAGTAGCCCCCGTTCTCACGCTTCGGCCATGTGCCGTTATAATTTTTCAATACGGCGATATAATATTTTGGACCGTACCCGTTCGAATGCGTTGTTTGATACTCCATAACTTCAACAGATTCAAACAGCGTCTTAAGGCGCTCTATTTCCAAAGGTTTATGACGCACAAAGATTGCATCCCAGCCTTTTTTGTCTTCAGGGGTATTCCACAAATCGTACTGTGTTTTGCGTCGTCCCCAGTCCACACAGTATGCCTGTGGCTGCTGCGGAGCATAAAAAGCAAGGTTTGCAGTGATGCCGTAGCGGTCAGAAAAATAAAAAACTTTATCAGGATTCGGCATACTCTCAGTAAGCTCCTGAAGCTTACTGGACATATCAGTCCAACCCATCAAACGCATAGCAGGGTTTATAGAACGAGAACGGAACGGCAGTTGTCCCAACGAATGCATAAGCAGGAACAGTACGATACCGATGATAACGCCTGTTTTGCGAAGCGGAATACGCTTGCTGCGGATAACCAGAGCAGTTTTGCCCCATACGTGCCCTTTCTCTACGGCAATGGCTGCCAGCATAATACCTGCCGCATAGCTCATTGCAGACCAGTTCGGGTAAATACGGGTATGGAAACTCCAGAAAATAAAGAAGCCCCACAGCATCCAGAAGCCAGTACTGAGTAACAGTGCCTGACGAACTTCATCTTTGTTCTCAACCTGTTCTGCGCCCTTCTTAGTCCAACCTTGTTTTAGAGCTGTCCAGCCGCCGAAAATAAGGAAAGCAAACCACCAAGGAGTCAGCAAGCCGACTTGAGAAGCAAAATATTCAGGGAAGCGGTCGAAGCGGAAAAACGGTTTTGCCGTTGCTGCTTTGTTTACTCCGGCAAGCTTGGCAACGTGTCGGAATCCAACCCAATCATTTTGTATATTCCAAATTAAAATTGGCAGGAAGCCGATTGCTGAACCGGCAGCCATGGCAATAGCTACACGCTTCACAAAAATTTTGCTCAACATGTTCTGACGCCAAAGACCGATGCAGTAGAAAAAGACAATACCGATCATTGCCAGCATCATATATTTGGCAAGAATACCAACCGCCATTGCAGCACCAAGTACCACATACGGAAGCTTACGTTCTGGATTAACGCTCGCAGCATACAACGCAAACAACGCGGACACCCAGCAGACAAGCAACGGGCTGTCAGTTGTCATCAAAATACCGGAAGCAAGGAATAACGGAATGGTGTTGGCTAAAATAACAGCCCACAATGCCGCGACCGGACGCTTCATCAATCTTCCCATACCGTAGAGCAAAATACTTTGCGTCAGGAAAGAGTTAACAACAGCGCCAAAACGCACACCGAACTGGGTATCACCAAAAATGCTTGTCCAGCTTTTGATGATCCACGCAATTAGAGGTCCTTTGGAGTAATATGAGAACTGCATGTGACGAGTCCAATCCCAGTACTGGGCTTCGTCGTACACCAGATCAAGCTGATTGCTCCATAAGAATGCAATACGGATAAGAGTAGTACAGACAATAATCAATGCAGCTATGACATAAGGATGCCGCTGCCAAATAGCCGTTTTATTCAAAATAGACCTCACTAAACAATATATTGCGCCTGCACATTGTAAGGTTCACATATAGTTCGCAAACCCTAAAAACGCACAGTATAATTCGTATACGAAAAAGGCTCCCTAATTCATACCAGTTATGCTGAATTGTCAACTCTGACAGGTTTTGTCTAACGGTTCGTGATGCATGCCTATATTGAGAACCTCAAAAGATGTAAATTTTTTAATACAACTCATTTAGTTATTACACATCTCATTTAGCATTACAAAAAAAACTATGCTAACATGCCACACTGTATGATTTTTTCATCATCTCTCTTTGCAAATAATACGGACATCCGATCAAAAAATGAGACACATCCGGAGGCGGCATGGCAATTTGTGACCACCAGAGATTTTTTTTGTTAGCAACATGCTTGATGAGTGTCTTCATACTCTGCGCCTGCTCGGAAAATGGAAACCAGCAGCAGACTATGGCTCCAGATGTCAATGTAATCTCTGTTCCGCAACAACCGGTTGCGAATTCATGGACTGCCGTCGGGCGTGTCGATTCCAAAGATATCGTCCAAATCAAATCACGGGTCGAAGGATTCTTGATCGAAAAAGATTTTGTTGAAGGTGATATTGTAAAAAAAGGACAAGTCCTTTTTAAAATTGACCCGCGTCCATTTGAAGCAGACTTGATGCTGGAAAAAGCGAATGTAGAAAAAGCACAGGCTGCACTTGTTGAAGCAAAGCAAAATCTGCAACGCGGCACTCAGCTCTATGCAGGTAAAAACATTAGTAAATCAGAACTTGACCGCTACACCAGTACAGAACGACAAGCAGCCGCACAGGTTGATGCAACAAAAGCGCAAGCCTATTCCGCGTCCATCAATCTTGGATACGCAACCATCAAAGCCCCGCTTACCGGACGCATCGGCAAGACAATCTACTCAGTCGGCAACCTTATATCACCATCAAGTGGCACACTTGCGACAATCTATTCTATCGATCCGATTTATGTCTATTTCACAGTTGATGAAAAAGATGTTGTCACATACCGACAAAAGTGGGGGTATAACAAAAGTCCGGAGCTTACTTTTACCTTGGTTCTTCCAAACGGCTCCCTGTATCCGAAGCAAGGAACGCTGGATTTTGCCCAACCATTTATTGATAAAGATACCGGCACAATAAACCTGCGTTGTGTTTTCCCTAACCCTGACAACCTTCTGCTTTCCGGCATGTACACTACAGTAATTGTGAGGGATGCAGAAAAAAAACTTATGCCGCTTATCCCACAGGCAAGTGTGCAACAAAACCAGTCTGGCTACACTGTAGTCGTGGTTGATGATAAAAATATCGCCAACATGCGTAAGGTCACACTCGGTGCACGGCTTGATGCCATGTGGGTCGTAATGGAAGGGCTTAAAGCCGGAGACCACATCATTGTAGAAGGGTTACAAAAAGTTCAGCTTGGCAAGCCGGTAACGCCGCACCTTGTTACTGTTGATCCCAAAACAGGGGTAATTACACAGCAGACTGATACAAAAAAAACTCAGTCGAATAAAAACAGCTCTGATGCTCCCAACACATCCCCAAAAAAGAATGACTCCAAAAAAATGCCAGCATCTGCACCGTCAGGCAGCGGGAGCTAACTATGACGATCAGTCATTTTTTTATCGACAGACCTAAATTCGCCATTGTCATATCTATTGTTATCACGCTGGTGGGGGCACTGGCATTAATCACGTTGCCCGTAGCGCAATACCCTGACATTACACCGCCTATCGTTACAGTTACTGCAAACTACCCCGGTGCAAGCCCTGAAATTCTTGAGCGCACAGTTATCAAGCCACTTGAAGACAATATCAACGGCGTTGATGACATGATCTATATTTCTTCTTCTGCCGACACCACTGGCACTACCACAACCTCTGTCACATTTTTCCCCAAGACTGACCCTGATATAGCACAGGTTAACGTACAGAACCGTGTGTCTCAGGCAGAACCGAACCTGCCGGAAGAAGTGAGAAGGCTTGGGGTAAAGGTAAATAAAGAATCCACAACAATGCTGCTTGGTGTCAGCCTTATTTCTCCCGACAACACCTTCAGCAGCCTGTATCTGAACAACTACGCCAAACAATTTATTGTTGATCCTCTGAAGCGTATTAAAGGTGTCTCCAACGTACAGATTTTCGGCTCGCCGTATTCAATGCGCATCTGGCTCGACCCGAAGCTTATGGAATCGTACCGGATGACAACGTCTGATGTGCAGAATGCGCTAGAACAGCAAAATATTATTGTTGCAGCAGGAAGCATCGGGGGCGGTCCCAACGTAACGCAGCAGCAGTTTAATTACACAGTGCAGGCACAGGGACGGCTTGTTACCGTTAAAGAATTCAACAACATTATTCTGCGTACTTCTTCCGGCGGTGCTATTGTCCGCGTTAAAGATATCGGGCGTGCAGAACTAGGCGAGCAAGCGTACAATTCATCCGCCAGATTGGATAATAAGCCGCAGGCATTTGTCGTTGTCTACCAAAACACAGATGGCAACGCGCTGGATATTGCCAAGCAAGTCTACAAAAGTATGGAAGTACTTTCGCAACAATTTCCGCGCGGCGTCGAGTACCTCATTCCGTATGACACAACCATATTTATTAAGCGTTCGATAGATGAAGTAGTTATTACGCTTTTGCAGGCTATCGGGCTTGTTATTCTTGTTGTTTTTCTTTTTCTGCAAAACGTACGTGCAACTTTTATCCCGACAGTTGCCATTCCTGTCTCCCTTATCGGAACCTTTGCGGTAATGCAGGCTCTTGGATTCTCCATTAACACTATTTCATTATTTGGACTTGTCCTCGCCATCGGCGTTGTTGTTGACGATGCCATTGTCGTTATCGAAAACGTCGAACGACATATGGAAGATTCCAACCTTCCCCCACGCGAAGCGGCACGAATAGCAATGACGGAAGTAACAAGCCCAATTATTGCCACCACGCTGGTTCTACTGGCTGTATTTGTTCCGGTTATGTTTATGCCGGGAATTACAGGCGGGTTATACAGACAGTTTGCGGTTACAATTTCTGTTTCTGTTCTTATTTCTTCCGTTAATGCTCTTACGCTTAGTCCTGCGTTATGCTCTCTCATATTGAAAGAAGGACGCATGGAACCTATTGCTTTCCTGCGACCTGTTGATCGCGCCATTAAGTGGGCAACAGAAAAATATGGTACTGTTGTTACGGCAATTCTCCGCAAGGGAATTTTAACAGCCGTCATCGTTCTCATAATTTTCGGTTCCACAGGATATTTCTACCAGTCTACACCAACCGGCTTTATTCCAAACGAGGATCAGGGATTCTTTTTCGTTGATGCACAACTGCCAGAAGCTGCTTCTCTAAATAGATCTTCACGAGTGCTACGCGAAATCACAGATCTGACAAAAAAAGTAGATGGCGTTGAACGTGTTATTACCGTTGCAGGGCGCAGCTTTCTTTCCGGTAATTTATCAAACACCGGCTTAATTATCGTTATGCTGGAGGATTGGGACAGCAGACCGGATGGTAAAACCTTGCGACAAATCATGACCGAGGTAAATAAGCTCTACAGAAATTACCCCGACGCAGCGCTCAGAGCGTTTGAGATGCCTGCCATTCCGGGGATTGGAACAACCAACGGATTCGCGTACCAGTTACAAGACACGTTAAGTCGTCCACCACAGGCTATTGCAAAAGTAGCTCAAAATCTGGCGCTTAAGGCTACGCAAGATCCTGCAATTCAATTTGCTTTCACAACATTCCGCACAGATGTGCCGCAATATTTTCTGAATGTTGATCGAAACAAGGCTATGGTTCTAGGGATCTCGCTTGGAGATATCTATGCAACACTGCAAGCTCAATTCGGTTCATTGTATGTGAACGATTTTGTACGCGAAGGCAGAATTTATCAGGTAAACATTCAGGCAGACGCTAAATACCGAGCAAACCCTGAGGACTTTCGATTGTTCTATGTTCGTAACGGCAAAGGGGAAATGGTTCCTATAACCTCAGTGGCAACAATCACCCCGATTTTAGGCCCTGCGCAAGTTTTCCACTATAACCTGTACCGCACAGTTGCGATCAACGGGAACGCTGCCTCCGGCTATAGCTCCGGCGACGCCATCAACACTATGGAACGGCTTTCGGATGATTTGCCCCCAGGATACACATTTGAATGGACGGCACTTTCATTACAAGAAATCGAAGCAGGAAACCTTGCACCGCTTATTTTTCTGCTGTCGTTTACCTTTGTATATTTATTCCTCGTTGCCCAATATGAGAGTTGGATTATGCCGATTGCCATCGTAGGCTCTGTACCGCTGGCAATTTTCGGCGCAATTGGAGGGACACACTACTGGGCACCAATTTTTGAACTGAACAACAATATCTATGCACAGGTCGGTGTCATTCTTTTGATAGGCATGGCAGCAAAAACATCTATTTTGATTGTAGAATTCTCCATGGATCTCTACAAAGAAGGCAAATCTGCCCGTGATGCTGCAATTACAGCCGCAAAATTACGATTCCGCGCTGTTCTCATGACGGCATTTTCTTTTATCCTTGGTGTTTCGCCACTGGTTGTTGCTACCGGTCCCGGTTCTGCAAGCAGGCATTCATTAGGCATCGCCGTAATGTGCGGCATGATTACCGCTACGGTATTCGCACCGCTACTTGTTCCCGGATTCTATTTTCATTTGCAGCGCTGGCTTGAATTTTTTGCAAAAAAAATGGGAACACCTCCTACTCCCCCAAACACTTCTGCACAGTCTAATGAGACAAGTTCATCAGAGTCATCTGGCGATACCTCCATTGCTGATTCTGAATCTGTCAGCGCTGCGAACCCTGAAAAGCAATCTGAAGTTCCAGCAATTGAATCTAAAAATAAACCTTAATTCAAACTTTTTTATTTTTTCTATTGACGACCTCAGGCGTTCCATATAAACACCCTTTTCGCAGCACACAATACGTGCTTTCGATACAGCTCTTTAAGCTTTACACAGGTAAAGTTTTACATAGAAGCTCTTGTAGCTCAGTCGGCAGAGCGCATCCTTGGTAAGGATGAGGTCAGCAGTTCAATCCTGCTCAAGAGCTCCATATTTTAGAGGACAACTTACTTTGTAAGTTGTCCTCTTTTTTATTATCTGACGCTAAATGCTTTTTTTAAACGGGTTGCTAACCATTTTTCAGCGGCTCGAAGTGGATGATCTTTTTTCCAGCACAGATAGAGTTCACCACTAAAGCCAGTCTCCATGAAATCGACAGGCAATGCCACCAGTTCACCACGTTGCACCGCTCTTTCCGTCTGCAAACTTGGACACCAAGCCCAACCTGCACCCTTGCAGACAAGCTCTATCATAAAGCGGCTATCATCACATCGCCACAGCTTATCACTCACAACCTCTGTCCCAAGCTCCAAATTGTTATTGGAACTTGTACAAGCAATTTGTGTAACATTTGCCAAGTCACTTTTGCTTACACTCTCTAATGCTGCAAGAGGGTGTGTCGCGGCTGCCATTGGATACCATTTTTCACTTCCGACCTGCTCCCATGAATAATCATCTTGTGGCAAGCCTGATACTGACACAGCAATAGCCACATCAGCTTTATCCAATTTTACTAAATTGCTTGCTTCACCTGCATGGGCGCGCACTATCTCTATCTGAGTATACCTAAATTCTTGTGCAAACTCAGCCAGCATAATGCTTACTTGTTCCTGCGGTACAGCATCGTCCACTGCCAGCCGCAATACACTTTGTGGTTGGTCTGAAACCTCAGTCGCCCGCTCCATCACGACTCTGCATTGATACAAGACATCGCGGGCTGTCTGTATCATGCGTTCCCCATCTTTAGAAAGAACAGGATATTTTCCTGACCGGTCAAACAACGTAATACCTAAATCAAGTTCTAAATTCGCAACTGCGGTACTGATTCTACTTTGCGCCTTCCCCAAAAAACGGGCTGCTGCTGAAAATGACCCTTCATCAACCGTCGCTACAAATGCCTCTAGCTGCTCTATAGAAAAAAGCACTTCCTAACTCCCCAGCTATAATTATTACTATCTACATTAATTATCTAATTTACGGATAGCATTATACTTTATTTATATTTAATCAAGATATATTAACGCGAGAAGTTACGTAAGCAACTGTTACACATGATAAAGTCACACCTTTGCCACACAGCATCACACGCTTAGATTATACGTTATCACTCAAAGTAAACACTGCTTACAAAAAAATCCTCACGAACCTCTTTACTTCACAGGCAACTGGTACGTAATAGACAGTATAGGATTTGGTATATTAATCCTAAAGTGGATTTATTTTAACAATGTTGTATAACCTTCTTTCCCTTGATTCAGCTGTAATTATGGGGGCTTCACCATGGTCAAACAGCTTTCCTTTGCTTACTACATTTGCCATACTCATATGGACAATACTTCAAGCAGATACTTGCTTGTCTCATAAAAAAAAGAGGATTTTATGGATACTAAAGACTCAAACGGTAACGTGCTTAACGACGGTGACAACGTTCAGGTAACTAAAGATCTTAAAGTAAAAGGGGCTTCTATGACCCTGAAACGCGGCACTACCATTAAAAAAATTCGCCTGACATCCAATCCAGAGCATGTTGAATGCCGTGTGGGTAAAGGACAGATTGTCCTCAAGACTTGTTTTTTGAAAAAGGTCTAACAATCTGAAACTACATAAAAAAAGACCGTGCAATATTGTTGTCCGGTCTTTTTTCTATTTTTTAGCTTTGCAATGCATGCACGTGCATAAATGTAAAGGAGCTGTTGCAAGAACAACAGCTCCTCAAGCGATCCATCTTCCCTACGTGTATGCAGTGTGGAAACATCATTAAGCAGATAAATACGCCATAATCTACAAAATGACCTAAAGGGGTCAACACTCAAAGCAAAGTATTGAAGAATAACAATTTTATATGACAGATGCTGGTATACACGCCATATAAAACTGTAAAACCACAGACATACGTAATGGATCTAACATACTGATTTATAAAAATAGACACACTTAGAAACGAAGCAATACTTCTCTAATTTGTACTAGATACACCAGAAAAAAAAAGACTGATGCTACAGAATCTATACATCAGATTATTGCTTTTCACACCTCCCTAAAAGGGTAGGTGCGCAGCCTTTCATATCCAGCAATGGGAGACTGAAATGGATGACCAACTGCAAAGTATTTTAGAAACCATTATTGCAACAGATTCACCAGAACGCTTATGGGCTAAATTTGTTGAGTATGCACGCTCCAAAGGGGCGTCTCAAATTCATACTTGGTTTGGAAAAACAAATGAAGATTTGTTGTTTTTATCAACAGCACCTGATTGGTGGCATGAATACTATGTAAGCAATAATATTATTGAGTATGACCATGTCGCATATCACGGCTTAACAGGACAAGGACCACTACTCTATGGACGAGATAAGGATTTAAACAACCCGTTACTGAGTGAAAGAGCAAAACAATTAGTTCGGATGACAACATCTGAATTTCAATACGGAAGTGGTATTACTATGCCTTCGTTTCACAATAATAAACGCATAGGTGGTATCAATGTCTGTTTTCCTGAAAGCGTAACACAACTTAATGATGTTCCGACCAATAGAGTTCTGGAAATTCTTCTGGTATCATGCACAGCACATGAAAAACTCTATGCGCTCACTTTTCAAGAAACAGATCCGGCACCACTAACCCCACGGCAGCAGGAATGTCTTACATGGCTTGCCTGCGGGCTAACATCGCACCAAATCGCAGACAAAATAGGCATCAGCTACCATACTGTCAAAATGCACATTGATTCTGCAAAAGAACGTCTTGGTGCAACTACCCGAACTCAAGCTGTTGCCAAAGCACTGGCAGCAGGACTCATTAACATTTAATACCAAGTTGCCAAGTTTTTGAATGTAAAAAAAGCCTGAAGACAATTCAGGCTTTTTTAGTCTACTACCCGCTCTCACTACATTGAAAACACAGGAAAAAAAACAGTATACGAATTACATTGTATACACGACTCGAAGCGCCAACCCGATAAGAACAACACCTGCCAATCTATCAACAAGCACAGCGCGGGCTTTTATCTTTTCCAGTACGGTTGGGCGGGTTATCAATAAGCTAACCACTGTGTACCACAATCCATCAAGAAGCACCGGAGTTGCAACGACAATGGCTCGGCTTTCTGAAGCATGACTTTCTGCTACAAACTGACTAAACAGCGCGAGAAAAAACAGCGCAAGCTTCGGGTTAAGCATCGAAATCATCGCTCCGTCACGAGCTGATTCTAACAACGAACTTTCTTTTCCTGCGGAAAGTTTTGCAGTCACACCGCCCTTAGACCGAAGCGCATTAATACCCAACCACAACAAGTACCCCGCACCTAAATAGGCAATCCCTTTAAACAACACAGGATTATGCTGCAACACTATTGCCAGACCAAGAACAGAAGCTAAAGCATACAGCCCTACACCCATGGCATGTGCCCACGCAGTGGCAACACCATTTTTCCAACTACCACCAAGGCAGTTTTTTGCCACTACAGCAAGACTAGGTCCCGGAGACATTGCACCGAGAATACAAATTGCTACGAGTGACATCCAAACACTTAATGACATTTTATCTCTATACCTCGTCCTTTCTCTTCTTCTGGGCATACTTGCTCAGGTAGGTATGAAGTATGTATTGTAGAAAAACAAAGCAAATGACAATTTGGAATTGTAAGTATTCTTAAAGCGCAATACAGAAATATGCGGCTAGGATATCTGGTATACAGACAAACTGCTATCCACGAATTTTTATTAAAATAATAGACAGGATGAACACATGAAAATACTCACACTTCTCGGCAGCGGTAGAGTTGCTGGCAACACCGCCACTATTCTCGGATGGGCAGAAGACGAATTACGTACACTGGGACATGAAGTTGAACGCATCAACCTTATCAAAAAAGATATTAAGCCATGTCTCGGGTGTGCAAAATGCAAAGAATCTGAAACAGATATCAACTGTATTCAAAAAGACGATGCAGAAGAAATCTTGCAAAAAATGATTGATGCAGATATCACCGTCTTCGCTTCGCCTACATATTTCTGGGGCTACGCAGCACCAATCAAAACGCTTATAGATCGAAGCTGGAGCCTTGTATCAAACTACAAAAAACCTAACCATTCTTCATTACTCGAAGGTAAACGCCAAGGTACTTTGCTTACTGGAGGCAGTGACTACGAGAACAATGCTGAAGGTTTGATCTTTACTTTTAATAAATTACAGGGTTTTTATAAAACAGAAAACGCAGGCGAGCTGTTTATCGGAAAATGTACAGCCGATTACAAACGCCCAGAAGATGCAAAAGAGCGTGCATGTGCATTTGCCCGCAACCTTGTTGCATAGTCTACATCATCTAAAGAACGTAATAAAAAACGTTTCTGAATTGTTCAGAAACGTTTTTTATTTTTATAAAGAAAAAAATACATTCAAAAAAAGAAATTCTTTCTATTTGCTACACAATAATATTTTTTTCCCTTATGTTCCGGTCAATTCAACCGATCTAATACATAAGACTTGGTGGAACAATAAAATAGAAAAACATATAACACATTTATTCTATTGCATATTACAAAATAAATGCACACAGATTGTAATTAAATTTGTTTCAGCAAGCTAACTTGTATTATGCAGCACACAAAATACAAAAAAATTCTACAGGCACAATTGTAATGGAGTCTATACCATGAAGCTCTTCTGGAAACTCTCTCTCCCCCAGATGATACTTGTCCCCCTGCTCGGAATCATAGGCTATATAGTCATTAGTAACGGGTTCGTTGCTATTCAGGATCATAACCTTGAGTACGTTATTAACGACACATTTGTAGCGATTGAAAAGAACATCGAGTCAGTAAGCGTGACAGCTCAGGAAACTGCAGCCTTGTTTGCGAATAATCCTGAGGTCATAAAAGCGTACAAACTTGCCCATACCGGCGACATCAATAATCCAACATCACCAGAATCTGCACAAGCACGCAACATGCTGCGTAGCGCACTTGCACCACAGCTAACCAGCTATAAAGCAAACACAGGTCGCAAGCTTAAACTCCACTTCCATTTACCCAATGGCAGGAGCCTTGTCAGACTCTGGCGAAAAAAGCAGACGAAGAAAAATGGTACATGGGTCGATATTTCGGACGACATTTCATCGTTTCGCCACACTGTTCTTGATGTAAACAGATCAGGTGCACCTGTCAGTGGCATTGAGCTTGGCCGCGGCGGTTTTGTGATGCGCGGGCTGGTTCCTGTCAAAGATGAAAATGGAAAAACAATCGGCTCCGCTGAAGTGCTCAAAAACTTCTCCTCTGTTTTCAGCATTGCGAAACAAAAAAATATTCCAATGATGCTGTTCATGGATCAAAAATTCCTGAACATCACTACACGCCTCAATGACTCCGTTAAATACCCACACCTTTACAATACTGTTCTGGTGAATATGAATGCCAGTAACAAAATGTTCATCGACAAGGTTTCCAAAGAGTTTCTTGAAAAAGCTTCACAAGAAAGAGTTTCTGAAACCGTTGGCATTTACACGTTAATCGGCTCACCAGTTCATGACTACCGTGGCAAGCCTATTGGCACATTCATCGGTGTTATTGATTCCTCACATGCACTTGAGCACGCAAGCGAAGCAAACATATCACTCATAGTAACTCTTGCTGCCATGCTGCTGTTGCCGCTCATTTGTTTAATTGTAGTTCTTAAAAAATACGTAACCTCCCCGCTCCACGATGTAACACAGCAGATTCGACTACTCGCGCAGAAAAAAGCTGACCTTAAAGAGCGCATTGTCATTTCTCAGAACGATGAAGTTGGCGATCTGTCGCACTGGTTCAACAAATTAATGGAACGTGTAACCGATCTGCTCAACGAAATGGAAGGGTTCAAATACGTACTGAACACAGTACCTGACCCAATTTTTGCGGTTGATGAAAACTTTAACTTCCTGATTGCTAACAAGGCAGTCGAAATGTCCACAGGAAAAGACCAAACTGGGCTAAAATGTTTACGATGTCAGGAAACATTCAACACCGAAGCCTGCGCTACTGAAAACTGTCCTATTGAGCAGGTAAAACGCACGCACCAAAAAGTTGTATCTGATATTATTTGCGTCGAAAAACCTGACGGTCCAATGTACTTCCAGCCTTTTGCAGATGAGTTTTATGACGCGGAAGGTAATTTAGCTGGCTACATTGAAGTAGCCCGTAACGTAACCGACCTTGTATTATCAGAACAAGCGGTTAATCAGCAGCTTAAACACATTGAAGAAGTGCATGAAGGCACAAAAGAAGCTGCTCGTGAATTGCTTGATGCTGCAACAACACTTGAAGCAGAAGTCACTGACATTGCCAGTGCTGTCGACACACAACAGATACGCATTAGAGAAACATCAACTGCAATGGAGCAAATGAACGTTGCAGTTATTGAGGTAGCCCAAAGCGCCGCAGAAGCTGCTCAGCAGTCTGAAGCCACCCGTGCCCGTGCTACTGACGGGGCAGCTATTGTCTCGAATGCAATTACATCTATCACAAGCCTACATGAACATGCGGACAGTATGAATAACGCCATGACGCAACTTGGTATTCAGGCTGATGCAATTGGTACAGTGCTGGGTGTCATTTCAGATATTGCCGATCAAACAAACTTGCTTGCCTTAAACGCAGCCATTGAAGCTGCGCGCGCAGGAGAAGCTGGACGCGGATTTGCTGTCGTCGCAGATGAAGTTCGCAAACTTGCAGAAAAAACGATGGCAGCAACGCAGGAAGTAAACAACGCGATTGTCACAATTCAAGGACACGCGAATACTTCCATTCAAGCAACGCATGAAACAATGCAGCTGGTCGAAGAAGCAACAGCGTACGCAAATGAATCCGGCAATGCACTTTCAGAAATCGTGACCTTTGCCAATATGGCTGCCAACCAGATTGGAACAATCGCCACAGCCGCAGAAGAACAGTCTACAACGTCTGACCACATGACAAAAACCATGGAAGACATAAACAGTCTGGTAGACAGCGTTGCAAAAGAAACACAAGATTCTTCGCAAAACGTTAGAAACTTATCGGAGCTGGTTCAACGCTTGAACACACTCTCAAATACATAGAGTAAACGGAGGGAAATAGACGGACAATGGACGTCTATTTCCCTCCTAAACTACTTCATGCGGTTTATTGGCATATTGCAAAAAAGGTTGAGGACTGACCCCAAAAGCATTCTTTCGCACACGGCATCTACCTCACTGTATGTACAAGCCTGCCGAAGCAAGCGCCACACTCTTTTCCACACCCTCCTGTGGATATCATCGCTAGCAAAAGACCTCGCCCAATGGTGAGGTCTTTTTTGCTTACAAAACTCCCCCTCTTCAAATGGACAAAGTATATGTAAACAAATAATTTGCTTGTGTTTTATTTCACGCAGAACTATATTCACCTCGAGATTTTTCGGGGGAAAATAACTCAATCACCTTCACTGCTTGTTACAAATTTCACAATTGAAAAAGTTCTTTTCACACTCACACGCATCAATCTTTACGCAGCAGCCACCCTACAGCGCTGACAGAGCAAGCAGATTACTCAACATTCACTAACGTATTTTGTAGCGTAGCGAGTTCAAAAAGACCGGCTAAACACTGTATTGGAGTCTGCGCTATGAAACTCTTTTGGAAACTGTCTCTTCCACAAATCATACTTGTCCCGCTGCTCGGGATAATCAGTTACCTGATTATCAATAGTTTTTTTATTACAATTCACGAACACAACCTTGACTACATCGTTGATGATACATTCATTTCTATAGAAAAAAATATCGAGCATGTAAGCAAGGAAGCACAACAAACCGCAGCGCTTTTTGCTAACTCTCCACAAGTAGTAAACGCATACAAACTGGCTTACACTGGCGATATTAATGACCCGAAATCAAAAAAGTCACAACAAGCACGCGCTATGTTGCGTAAAACACTTGCGCCCAACCTCAACAGCTATCAGGCAAACACTGGTGAGAAGCTTAAGCTACACTTTCATTTGCCGAATGGACGCAGTCTTGTAAGGCTTTGGCGAGATAAGCAAACCAAGGAAAACGGTAAGTGGGTTGATATCTCGGATGATATTTCTTCATTCCGTCATACAGTGCTTGATGTGAAAAAAACAGGTGCGCCAGTTTGTGGTATTGAACTTGGTCGTGGTGGTTTCGTCATGCGCGGTCTTGTTCCTGTTAAAGATGAAAATGGTAAAACAATCGGCTCAGCAGAAGTACTCAGAAGCTTCTCTTCCGTATTTACCATTGCAAAACAAAAGAATATCCCAATGATGCTGTTCATGGATAAAAAATTTCTGCACATCACTACACGCCTTAATGATCCGACCAAGCATCCTATCATCCACAACACAGTGCTCGTAAACCCAACCCGCAGCAACAATCCTTTCATACAAAAAGTTTCCAAAGAATTTCTTCAAAAAGCAGCACACGGCAGAGTATCTGAACCACTTGGAACCTACACATTCATCGGGTCACCTGTTCGTGATTACAAAGGCAAACATATTGGTACACTTGTTGGCGTAATCGACTCCTCAGACGCTATCCAGCACGCAAATGAAGCCAGCACATCGCTTATTGCAACCCTGTCTGCAATCCTTTTGTTACCACTGTTAGGCATGATGCTGGTTGTAAAAAAATACGTCACCACCCCACTCAATAGCATTACCAATAAAATTCAGCTTCTTGCAGAAGACAAAGCCAATCTCAAAGAGCGCATCATTGTTCATCAAAAAGACGAAGTAGGCGATTTGACCCTCTGGTTTAACAACCTGATGGATAGAATTGTCGCCATGCTAAAACTGGAAGAGTTCAAAAACGTTATGAATACTGTTCCAGAACCTATCTTTGCTGTGGATGAAAACTACAACTTCTTAATTGCCAACAAGGCAGTGGAAGAAGCAGCTAAAACAGATCAAGCTGGCTTGCTAAAAATGAAGTGCAGAGATGTATTCAGAACAAAAATTTGCGCCACCCCAGAGTGTCCGATTGAGCAAGTAAAACGCACTCAGAAAAAAGTAGTTGCAGACATTTTAGAAATAGAAAGACCTGAAGGCCCACAGTACATTCAAGCTGTTGCAGATGTTTTATACGATGGGGATGGAAAGCGCTCAGGATACATCAAGGTCGTGCAGGATGTGACAGAACTTGTAGCGTCTGAACACGCAATCAACCAACAACTCTCACGGATTGAAGGGGTTAACGAAGGCACTAAAGAAGCAGCACATGAACTCCTTGATGCTGCCACATCCCTTGAATCAAAAATAACTGGAGTCTCCGCTGCTGTTGATACACAACAAATTCGCATCAGCGAAACCTCTACCGCTATGGAACAAATGAACATTGCAGTAAATGAAGTTGCCCATGGCGCTTCGCAGGCGGCGCTTCAGTCAGAAACAACGCGTACACGAGCTGAAGACGGAGCTACAATTGTTTCCAAAGCAATCAACTCCATAACAGGTCTACACGCGCATGCAGAATCAATGAACTCCGCCATGACACAGCTTGGCTCTCAAGCCGATGACATCGGCGCTGTGTTGGGAGTAATCTCTGATATTGCAGATCAGACCAACCTTCTGGCGCTGAATGCGGCTATTGAAGCAGCACGAGCCGGAGAAGCCGGTAAAGGCTTTGCTGTGGTTGCAGATGAAGTCCGCAAACTTGCAGAAAACACCATGAAAGCCACGCAAGAAGTAGAAAGCGCAATTACAACCATCCAAGGGCATGCAAACAACTCAATTGATACAGCTCAGCACACAATGACGCTGGTAAAAGAAGCCACATCCCTTGCAAATGAATCCGGCAATGCTCTTTCTGAAATTGTAACTCTGGCAAATGAAGCAGCAAGTCAGATTGCAACCATTGCCACAGCAGCAGAAGAACAATCTGCAACATCTGAACATATGACAAAAACCATGGAAGACATTAACGATCTGGTCGAAAGTGTAAATACAGAAATGCACGACTCTGCAAAGAGCGTCACAAACCTTTCACATTTGGCTCAGCGTTTGGACACTCTTTCACGCCAGTAACCAATATATACAATAAAATGGAGAAGCCCCGCATGTTTCATGCGGGGCTTCCTGTATGGTAACACCCTGCGCGACCTAAATTAGCCACTAGCCGCATAATGGCAGGGTTCGGACACAGCCGTCTTTACTCGTAATGCAATCTATATACGGAATACTGAACCGCTGGTTGGTGATACGCATATCCATACGAAGTAGTACGCACCTCATGCGGTGCTGCATACGACATACGCATATGGACTAATCGCGCACGAGGAGTTGCAACTGCATATCTATATGCCTGCCTATTTTTACTTTCTGCAACGAAAGCTGGATGACTTGCATTTGAATATCGTGCGGTATGAGCCGTGGGCGTAATATCAGGTATAGTAATAATTGCCGCAGAGGTATTTTGTACAACCACGGTTCGATGTGCGAAACTGTACGTAACTACTGAAAAAATTAACGCTGCGATAACAAATATGATTGCAATAATCTTTTCCTGCTGCATAAACACCTCTTTTTATGCTGACATACCAATCTATTAGAATAATATTTTCTTTTTTAGACCTAAACACATTCTATAAATCCGCTATTATCCAGCATAGTTCTATATAAAAACGAATTACCGCATTGCCAATATGGTTGTAAAAAGTAGCACAACAGTTTCCGAGCTTATTGTAGCAAAGAACTTTCATTCCTCAATAGCATTTCCGTTGTTTTCTTTGCTGCAACTGAAACCTCATGAAATACTAGCCCCTTTTTAGATTATTTTTTCACACATACTCTTGCCCCTTGAAACAACACACAAAAAACACTTTCTCATATATTTTCAGATATATAAAAAAAGGCACTCTGTTTTTGCACAGAGCGCCTTTCACATTACAATCAACTTTGTATCTGCCTAGTACCGACGATACACTCGCGGTCTCCTATAATACCTTCGATGCGGATATGGCCGCACACGAGGACCTACATAAACGCCTCCGTAAGGGCGTATAATTACTCTTGGTGCTGGTCTGACAACAACAGGTGGAGGAACCACTACAGCAGGAGGCGGCACATAGGCTCTTCCATACGGACGGACATACACACCTCCGTAATATCTTCGTGGTCGAACATATACACCGCCGCGATTAGTACGGACATATGCCCCGCCGTGATATGGGCGATCATAACGTGCCACCGTTGTCTTAGGGTCTAATTCTAACGGAGTACTAAACGCAGGTTGCGCCCAGCTGATGCACAGCACAAACGCAGCCGCAAATATGGTTCCCGTCGCCAGTAATATCTTATTCATATACCCTCCAAAGTCGGAAGGCAGCACCGCTATCTTTAATTGTCGACAAAGCCTTCGTTAAGCGATCGTACTGAAAAAACTGTTCAAAGCTCTGAGCTAGCACAGCTCATATGCGACGATAACGCTTTTCCTTAACAACACCTCACCAACGCCTTGTCATCAAGCCAAGACAGCACCACTGCCCCGCTGTATGTGTCTCATTAAGTCCTTTCTCAGACGATTCAATAAGACAACGGGCGAAGGATAGGCTCAATGATTAACAAATAAGAAAATGCCAAAACACGCCTGAAAATGTAGCGTTCAAGCCCCTTACTATGGCAACACTATGTAACGTAATACTTATTGTACGCACAGTCTTTCCCACCCCAGCAGTCATCATAGATTGCCTACACGTCAGGCACTCGCAATTCAAAATAGCTCAATGCTATTCGGTGAAACCAACCCTCTCACCTGAGAAGATAGCTTTCACCTCTTCCTCCATGCAAACTAAAAACTCTTCACTATACAATAGTTCTCGCCATGCTACAATAGCGTAGAAAAATCACACTGCTACTTTATCGAATAGTACACATGTATACATCATATAAATTTGATATTAATCGCTATTCTCCATGCACATCATGGTTATTTTGTTTACCTGAGAAATAGTAATTAGCATTTTATACAAAAAACACAGCACGCTAAGTGTAAACATAAAACAGTATGCAGTATTTAATTATTGCGCATATTGCATGGTTAATATTTCCTAAAACTTAGCATCTCTGTTTATAAAATTTCGTTCTATAGTTACTAGCGCCCTCTACAATGGTACAGTGCCATTGTAGAACAAGAAAAAAACAGTACACAATGCACAATCACAGTACACACTAAAAAATTGTTACAATATTTGTACAATAAAAAAAGATTGTCAGTGTATTTTGAATCCCCAAATACACAAAATTGTGTGCTGAAATAAGGAGATGAGACATGAAAACTAGATGTTCACTGCTCGCTTTTGCGCTCGTATTAATGACTGCTAGTTTAGCTAGCGCTATGCCTACAGCCGTTGTGGTCGAAGAAGGACAGGGAGCTGTAATTGTTGAAGGTCAAATGATGGCTCCGTCGACTTGCACACGATGCGTAACACCTTGCATGAATATGATCCCTGAGCCAACAATGGAAGTAGCACCGCCGCGTATTGTTCAATCACCATGCGGCCCTTGCAAACGCATTATTGAGAAAAAAGTGGTCATGTACAGAATGCCACCAAGAGTATGTGCACCGCCTACCAGAATGTATCTTGGCTCACACATGCGCCCAATGGTCGTTGGACCATAAGGTATGAATCTTATCCGTCAGGGTAGTTGTTTCCATCTGCTACTCTGATCTGACCAACAAAAAAGGGGTTCCCTGTTACGGGAACCCCTTAGTATTTTGAATTAAATGAACCTACTGCTCAGTAGGTTTACCAAAGTAGATCGCAGCCGAGCCAGCAAAAGCGAGAATCAAACAGTACCAGTTGCTTGCAGCAACATCCACCGGAGAGACTTTAGCAAGTGATCCTGCGAGTAAAACTTGCGCAGCATATGGAACCAATCCCTGCACAACACAGGAGAAAATATCAAGCAGACTTGCGCTACGCTTAGCAGAAATGCCGCTACGTTTCGCAATTTCTTTTGCCATTCCGCCGGAAAGAATAATCGCAACAGTGTTGTTGGCGATACAACCATCAGCGAGTGCCGCCAGCGCTGCAATGCTGAACTCACCAGCTTTTTTGCTTTCTTCTGTTTTGCTGAAGCGCTTTGCAATCTCGCCAATTTTTGAAACAAGCCATGTAAGCCCGCCATTATGACGGATAAGCTCGCCAAGACCGCCTACGAGAATGGAAAGAACAAGAATTTCGTGCATGCCCACAAAGCCGCTGTAAATTTCTTTGCTGAAAGTCAGCAGAGAGAAATCAGGCAAAGAGGCAATACCCACGCCACCAGCAAAGATAATACCGGTTGTCAGTACGATAAACACGTTCACACCAGCGACAGCCATGCCCAGAATTACAAGGTATGGGAGCACCTTGAAGAACTGCCATTCGCCGACGTTAGCAACTGTTCCTGTAGAGCCACAGATTGCGTACAGTACAATGGTAATCAAGGCAGCAGGCAACGCAATCATCAAGTTCATCCGGAACTTATCACGCATATTACAACCCTGAGTACGGGTTGCTGCAATTGTGGTGTCTGAAATCATAGAAAGGTTATCACCAAACATTGCACCACCAACAACCGCACCCATCAGTAATGCGATAGACATATCAGAATGACTGGCAACACCGGCAGCGATAGGACCGATAGCAGCGATGGTTCCCATAGATGTACCCATTGCTGTAGCTACAAAGGCGGCAATCACAAATAACCCTGGCAGAACCAATGATGCAGGCACTAAAGAAAGCCCCATGTTCACAGTTGCATCCACACCGCCAACAGCCTTTGCAACAGCTGCAAAGCCACCGGCAAGCAGGTAGATAACGCACATGGTCATGATGTTAATATCACCAGCGCCTTTCAGAAAAATAGTCACTTTTTCATCAAAAGATTCTTTTCCCATCCACAGCGCAGCCATAATCCCGGGAATTACAGCAACAGTTGCGGAAAGCTGGTAAAACGCCATAGACACGCCAGACAGCATCAGAACAGAGCCTGTGCCGATAAAAAGCACCAAAAAAATTACAAGGGGAAACAAAGCAATACCGTTGCCTTGCTGAACCTCTGCTGCGTGCGTCTCGTCTAACAAACTCATCTTTTTACTTCCTTATAGCTACAACAATTTATCCGTCCACCACCACTTGCTGCAACACGCGCAAGCGATCTTGATTGTGCCCTCATTCATATTTGCAAAGGGCATCTTGGCTACTGATGAGTTCTCTTAGACACAGTTCCAAACGCTGTCTACTTACATTTTTGTTAAAAAACACTTTTTTTGATACATAACTATCTGAAAATATTTTTAATCCATCTAATTTAGATATAGTGAAATTATTTTTTCTATTTATTGAGATTTCTTGAAATAGAGCGGTTACTCGCAAAAATAACCCGTTTCTACTTGCCAAAAATTATTTGGTTATATAAACACCCTTTTCACAATTTCGGATGACGGTTGCAGGAGAGAGTGTCGCAAGACACCGCCGAAGAAGTAAATCTTTCAGGCAAAAGGACTGCTTCCCGACGAGCCTCTGGAGAGACTCCGCATGTTGCGGAGCACCGAAGGAGCAAGCCTTGCCGTGCAAGGTGAAACTCTCAGGTACCAAGGACAGAGTGAGTGTAACAGCACAAATGCCCCCTGCATTTGTGGCTGCCATATCTTTTCCCTTCCGCTCAGAGACTCATCTCATCCATCCTGATAAATTCATTTTTTAGGAGACGAGATGCAAAACATCACAGAACTGCTCAACGCGCTAGATTCCCTTGTATGGGGACCTCCCCTGTTAATCCTGCTTGTAGGAACCGGACTTTTTCTTACTATTCGCCTTGGCGGCTTACAGATTGTCCATCTGCCGACGGCGCTTCGCCTTGTATTTTCCCCGTCCTCACGCCATTCATCCGGCAAAGCTGGTGATGTTACTCCATTTGCGGCGTTATGTACTGCCCTTTCAGCAACAATCGGTACAGGTAACATTGTTGGCGTAGCTACGGCTATTGCTGCTGGTGGTCCCGGTGCTCTGTTCTGGATGTGGATTGCTGCTTTCTTCGGAATGGCAACCAAGTACGCAGAAGCTCTGCTCGCCATCAAGTATCGTGTCATCGACGCAAACGGGCAGATGGCAGGTGGTCCGATGTACTACCTTGAACGCGGATTAAATAACAAATTCCTTGCCCGTATGTTTGCGCTATTTGGTATTGGCGTTGCGTTTTTCGGTATCGGCACATTCGCACAGGTAAATGCCATTGCAGATGCTGCAAAGCTTACCTTTGATGCACCAATCTGGGTTACCGCAGCAGTGCTTACAACGCTGGTTGCCTTCGTAACACTTGGCGGAATTCGATCAATTGCCGCTGTAGCAAGCCGCATTGTACCGCTGATGGCTGTGCTGTACATCACGACATCCATAGCGATTATTCTTTTACATCTTTCAGAAATTCCAGCTGTTATCAGCCTGATTATAGACAGTGCGTTCAACCCGTCAGCTGCCTTTGGTGGCGTAGCAGGCATCAGCGTGCTCATGGTAATGCGCAACGGTATTGCCCGTGGCGTATTCTCCAACGAATCCGGTCTTGGCTCCGCTCCAATTGCAGCCGCAGCCGCACAGACAGATTCCTGTGTACGTCAGGGACTCATTGCCATGACAGGAACATTTTTTGACACCATCATCGTTTGCACCATGACTGGCATCGTACTGGTGCTCACCGGAGCATGGAACACACCGGGGCTTGCAGGCGCAGCCATGACAAACTCCGCCTTTGCGATGGGACTTGGCAGCGACATTGGTAAATACGCTGTAACTATCGGTCTCATGTTCTTTGCCTTCACTACCATCATCGGTTGGAACTACTACGGGGAGCGCTGCACAGCCTACCTCTTCGGTGTAAAGGCAATCATGCCGTACCGTTTCATCTACATTGCACTCATCGCTTGCGGAGCATTTCTCAAACTCGAACTCATCTGGGTTCTGGCAGATATCGTAAACGGTCTAATGGCAGTGCCAAACCTCATCGGCTTACTTGGGCTTTCCAGTGTCGTTATCCGTGAAACAAACGAATACTTTGCTAAAGAAGCTGCTGAAAAAGCAACAGGTGCCGTACTTACTGAAATGTAGATACCTTTCGACGACAGCATGCCCCAGAGTATGGCTAAATCTATTGCTCTAGACTCCTCCTCTTTCCCGAGAGAACTGCACCAACTCTGAGGTTGCTTATACCGCCCTCACCTGCTGGATATATTTTCCAGCAGGTGAGGGCTTTTTATTATTTCTAAGGCTCCTTTTATCAGAATAAATAGCTTCCAGTGCGAGGCTGTCTCCGACGGCTCTCTGAGGAACGGAACGCTGCCCCTATACCTCGCAAGGGAGTCGCACTTTTGTCAGAAGAAATAACTGCCAGAGATGGGCTGTCTCCGACGGCTCTCCGAGGGACGGGGCGCTGCCCCTGTACCCCGCAAGGGGGACGCCCCCTTGACCGCGAATAGTCTTGTAGAAGTATTATACTTGAATTCAAGACTTTTTCTTCTAGAGACAATACGGTGTGGGGTAACTATAGGGAAAAGATAGGAAGGGGATAGGTAGAATGAAAAAGCTAAACTCTATGTAAAACAACTCACATAAGAGATTAGCTTTTTCAGTTGTTCAAGTGGGGGAAGTTCAAAATCATAAGCGCTAGAATACTGGTAGTTTTTCATCTTACAAAACAGAAATATGGTGAAGGCGTAGCCGTCAAAGTAATTTTTTGTTGATAAAAAAAGATAACAGTAGCAAAGACTTACAATGCAAAATTTTCCCTAGTAAACTTGCTGTTCTTTAGAAATAATTGGGCGTTCCCATACACAATTCATAAGAGCTTTTTTGACAAAACGTTTTTTCGAAACATAATCTTCAAAATGTTCACATGTTAAATCAAATGCTTTACGCAGATGCGCTTCATCAAATCTATCACCATACTTTTCAAGCATCGCAGCACGTACTTCTTCCCACAAATCCGTATCTGTTTTATCAGGCCAAACCGTTTCTTCAGACATACAATTCCCTTTCTACTATCGATAATTATAGCTTTTCAATAACAAGCAGATGTTCTTTATTAAATTCTTTATTTGGAAAATCGTATCTACCCACACGAAACTCTTTCCACGGCAGAGTTGCAGCCCAAGCTTTCACTGCATCACCTTCGGCAGTTCCGCCTTCGTGTCCTGTATAAATGTGCACAGTCACAATCCCGTTTGCCATCAACATAGGTAACAATGCTTGCAAGGAAGCAATTGTTGTCTGAGCCCGTGTAATGACCGCATGATCGCTCCCCGGCAAATATCCGAGATTATACATAGCACCGGAAATAGTGATTCCTTCAGGGAGTTTTTCCGCCACTGTTTCATGCCCTGCATGGAACAGCGTAGCCTGCGCAGCTACGCCTGCTTCTTCCAAGCGTTGTTGTGCGTTAGCAATACCGCTCTCTTGCACATCAAAGCCGTAAACATGTCCTGTTTTCCCCACAAGTTCTGCAAGAAACAGCGTATCGTGTCCATTACCAACAGTACCGTCAACAACAACTGCGGCGTGCTCTTCTGAATGCCAATACGCTGCGGCTTGTTGCCAGAGAGCTTTAGTAAAATTCAATATAGATGGAATATGCTTAGGGCGCATAATTTCTCCCGCATAGTATAATCGGTTAGCATCGAGTTTTTTGGAATCCCGAAAACTACGTGAACTCATAAAGAATCACAATACGGTCACACCACTATCCAAAAGAGTGTTCGACTTAAAAATGAAAGTTGTGCAAAAAACGTCCTTTGTGCACAACACTTTTTGCACAAACTGCACAATCAATGAACCGTTTACTTTTCACAATATATTGATTTTAAAGAAGAAACAACTTTGGCACGCTCCCTGCTACATAGCTAGCAACAAACAAAACCAATCACATCACACTCCGTGATTGTTACTATAGAGAGCAATAAAATATCCATCTAACGAGTAACATCGTTACACTGAAGAATGTGTAAAACGCACACCTCTTAAAAAAAGAAAACGACTGAACCACCTACTCCCGTTGGGGCGGCAGTTCGCCGCCCCCCTAAAAAACAAATAGCGACAATTTTCCTCCTCGTCCCCGAAGCTCCACTACTGTTTTGAGCAGGAACAGTAATTAGGAGGGGAACAAAAAGAACGAGAAGTGCAGAGCAGGCACTTCTCGTTTTTTTGTGCCCAACATATAATAGAATCAAAGATAACTTCAAATAGTAGCAAGTAGTTAGCCATAAAATTTCTTGCATTCCAACAGCAAAACACATTCTGGTTCTTGCCCAACCCCGTATCATTAAGGTACACCCCATTTCGTTCCGGCGGTATGCCGAAAAAATATGCAGAAAACGGTACTTGGATACTATGAATAATACTACGCTATATCTTGCCCCGCGGGGGTTTGAAAATGAGCTTGAAAAAGAGCTTACTAATATTGTTGCACATAAAGGTCGTCTGTTCATCGCCAAAGGCGGAGTTCAAAAAACAATCTGGGCACAAAACATTTGGTTGAATCCTATCGAAATCCCAATTGCTTCTATTGGCGACGGTGCAAAGCAGCTTAAAGCCATTCAACGAAATTGGTGGTTACATAGTGCAGACAACCACCGTCGTGCAAAACTTATTCAATCCAAACTGCCGCATGTTTCTGCAAAACGAATCGAATATGGCGCGCCAAAGCCGAGTGCTCCGTTAGGTTCGTGGACTCTGTGGGAACCCAACACAATTATTGCCGCAAGCCGATGCACCAGCCCGTACCCTGATGGTGAAGTAAACTTTGTTGAAGACAAAGAAACATCACCAACACGCGCCTATTTAAAATTATGGGAACTCTTCACCCTGCTGGAGCGCAGCCCAAAGAAAGGCGAACTCTGTCTCGACCTTGGCAGCTGCCCGGGTGGCTGGACATGGGTTATTGCCAATACAGGCGCACATGTATTTAGCGTAGACAAAGCTGAAATCAACCCGCGTATCGGCTCTATGCCAAATGTTAACTTCTGTACCGGCAGCGCATTCGGACTCGACCCACGTCATGCCGGTAAAATCGACTGGCTTTTCAGCGACGTCATCTGCTATCCGGAACGATTATACACGCTGGTTGACCGCTGGTTGCAACATGGAGAATGTCGTAACTTCGCATGCACCATCAAGTTCCAAGGCGAAACAGACTACGAAACGCTAGAAAAATTTAAGCAGATTCCGAATTCAAAAATTATTCATTTATCCTGCAACAAACATGAAGTGACATGGGTAAAGCTTGAAGAATGGGAGAAGTAGCTGCCCTTTTTCCTAATCACGCACCGACCTACGCAAACCAAGCATAGCTACAGGGCACAAAAGCTTCTGAAAGCTATGCGCATCGTTGCACATCCTGAACACAAAAAATCCTCCACAGAGTACTCTGCGGAGGATTTCTTTTTTATTGTTTCAACAGCGGATGAATCACAGCCCGCTAATTGAACATCACCGTGGGCTAGTATAGCCCATCAGGATGACATGCGGATTCGTAGCAACCTGTCATTTCTTTATCTTCACCGAATTCTTCGAGATGGCAAGACAAACAGGAAGGACGAACACCTTTTTTGTGCATGGCTCTAAAGTAAGAGCGCCATTTATTTTCTTTTTCCAGTGTTGTGTTGTTGTGACAAGAAACACACCCTTTAGGCGACTTAGTCACTTTTACAGGCGCACTGAATTTAGGCTTAGCATCAGGAGACTTCCACTTGTGGTGACAAGTGCTGCACTCATACCCTTCATGGCTGGAATGATTAAACGTAACCGAAAGGTCGCGACTGCTGTGACCTTTTACATTGTTGATGACGATATCATCAGGTCCTTCGGACGCGACCTCTTCTGCAAAAGACACGGTAACCGTTGCACAGAAGCAAAGCAGACAAATGATACATATTTTTTTCATAATATCTCCTCGCACTATGCTTGTTCGTTTTTACCGAGCAGAGTCTTCATCATGCCACGGCGAGTTACGTTTTTCACCTTAGGTGCTGCCGCAAGCATAGTTGTATGCTGTTCAGCAGAAGCCACTAACGTTTTATGGTAATTTTCCGGTGCAGATTCGCAGAGATAGATTACACGAACGTGCTCTGGGTCTGCGAGGTATGCATCAGGATTGGTTTTCTGCACTTCTGCTAACCGTTTTTTTGCCAATGCAAGCATTTCGTCACGGTCACCGAAGTTCATAGTACCCGTCGGGCAACTCTTCACACAGGCAGGCAACATGCCTTTTGTGACGCGGTTAATGCACATATCACATTTGTTCCAAATACCTGTTTCTTCATCACGACGCGGAACATTGTATGGACAAAGTTCCCAACTTTCGAGGCGATTCAGTTTTTTGGTATTATCTGTCATCACAACAGCACCAGTTGCCGGATCTTGTTTTACTGCATCTTTTGCATACATATTGCCGATGTACTTACACGGTGGCTCTATGCAATGGCGGCACTGTTCTGGAAAAAACAACCATTTAAGTTTGCCGTCTTCTTTCACTTCATTGAAGCGGACAAGACGGATTGTCTTGGAAGACAAGTCTTGCGGATTCTGATGAGACCCAACGTTACGGGTATGTTCAGCAGGAAGGTCTTTCCACTGCTTACAAGCAACCTGACAACCACGACATGCAGTACAGAGTGTAAGGTCTACAAAAAAAGCTTTACCTTTAACCATTATGCATCACCCTCCTTCCATTTGCGCACGTTAACCATAAAGGCTTTGTACTCTGGAATACCGGTGTTCGGGTCACCTACGTTTGGAGTAACCAAGTTTGCAGAATCACCACCGTCTTTCGGCGCTACCCAACCGTAATGCCAAGGCATGCCGACCATATGGACATCCTTACCGGCAATTTTGTACGGCTGGATTCGATCAGTCACAATTGCAATAGCCCACAAGGAACCACGTACGCTTTCGACAACAACTTTTTCGCCATTCTCAAAGCCACGCAGTTTTGCAAGCTGAGGACTGATCTCTACAAACATCTGCGGTTCTGCTTCCACAAGCCAGCTCATCCAGCGGGTCATAGAACCAGTCTGCCAGTGCTCAGTTACACGGTAGGTAGACGCAACAAACGGGTAACGCTCATCGGCTACAGCTTTTTCTTCATCTTCAAAGTGAACAGCTGTCGGGTTATGCAGCTGTTTAGAAAACGCATGTGTATCAACAGGACACTCAAGCGGTTCATAATATTCAGGAAGTGGACCATCAGCACGTCCCGGACCAAACAGCTGTCCCATACCGTGTTTCAGCATAATAAACGGATGTCGTGCACCCGGTGCCCATCCACCATCCGGCACGTCACCAATCCATTTTTCACCGTTCCATTTGATAACGGCTTTTTCAGGATTCCACGGGTTACCTTTCTGGTCACAGGAAGCTCTGTTATAAATGATACGGCGGTTTACAGGCCAACACCATGTCCAGTTAGGGTACAGACCGATACGTGCCTGCTCTTCTGTCTGAGTACTGTCGTGACGCTCTGATTTGTTTCCTTCATCAGTATAGGAGTTACAGTAGAGCCAGTTACCGGAAGTGGTTGAACCGTCGTCCTGAAGATAGGCAAAACTCGGAACCTGCTGTCCCTTCTTAAACTTCTTCCCTTTTACTTCAACATCACGGGTGAACCAGCCGTTGCATAAACGCGCAGTTTGCTGGGCACTGAAGTGATGCTTGCCGCTCTCATCTTCTTCGCACATGTTGTTGAAAGTAAGATGCGTAATAGGCTCAGGGTAAGCACCACCCTCTTCATTATAGAGATGTACCAATTCCTCCCACAGTTCGTGGAAGTAATGACCATCAGTCAAGACACCATCTTGCGGTTCCTGTGCTTTGTAACGCCACTGCATCCAGCGACCGGAGTTAGAAACAGAGCCTTCTTTTTCAATAGCTGAAGCACATGGCAGATAGAATGTTTCTGTCTTGATGCTCTTAGGGTCCATGCCCGGACCTTTCCAGAAGTCACTTGTTTCACAGGTGAACAAGTTAACGTTTACCATCCAGTCCAATTCGCCTAACGCCTTACGGGTTTTTTCTGAATCTGCACCGGAACAGGCAGGGTTCATGCCCCAGATGAGTGCGCCGGTGAATTTGCCGTCTGCCATACGGTCGATAAGCGGCAGCCATGAATATTCACTAGCCTTATGAGAATCTAGACGCGGCAGGTAATTGTACGCATCTTTCGGATCATCGTTTTCGTACATAGCCTTAATAAGGCTTGCAGAATACTTAGGATAGTTGCTCCACCAGTTAGCACTTTTTGGATCGTTAGAAACCGGAGTAAAGGCTTTGTTGTACTGTTCAAAAGTATCCTGTCCTGCCAGTGGTGTTTTCAAGTAGCCAGGAAGAATGTGATACAGCAGTGCATAGTCTGTTGACCCCTGTACGTTACATTCACCACGCAGCGCGTTAACACCACCACCAGCAACACCCATGTTACCGAGCATGAGCTGAATCATAGCCATAGCCCTGATGTTCTGAACACCAACGGAGTGCTGTGTCCAGCCCATTGCATACATGATAGTACCGGCTTTTTTAGCGGTACCGGTTGCACTGTACAATGTGTAAAGCTGTTTCAAATCTTCAACAGGCACACCAGACATGGAAGAAACCTTATCGAGCGTATAACGCTTGTAGTGTTCCTTCATAATCTGGAATACACAGCGAGGATGAGCGAGAGTTTTATCCTGCTTAGGGTTACCCTTGCTATCCATTTCGAAAGCCCACTTGGACTTATCATAAGAGCGGGTAGTCGGATCGAAGCCTGTAAACAGACCGTCCTTAAAGCCAAAATCTTCACCTACAATGAATGAAGCGTTGGTGTAATTCACCATGTACTCTTTGAAGTACCGTTTCTCATTCAAAATGTAGTTAATCATACCGCCGAGTACAGCAATGTCAGTACCGGAACGAAGCGCGGTATGCATGTCTGAACGGGCAGAGGTTCGGGTAAATCGTGGGTCAACGTGAATAACCTTAGCTCCCGCACGTTGCGCCTTTACTACCCATTTAAAAGAAATAGGATGGTTTTCGGCAGGGTTACTGCCCATGATTAAAATGCAATCACTGTTTTTCAAATCGTTCCAGTGGTTGGTCATCGCACCGCGTCCGAACGACTCTCCCAGAGCCGCTACAGTTGCGCTGTGTCAGATACGCGCCTGGTGTTCCACATACACCAGACCGAGAGAACGAATGAAGGAGTGCATTGCATAGCACTCTTCGTTATCAAGAGCAGCAGAGCCTAATGAGGCAATACCCATAGTACGGTTAACAACCTTACCCGCAGCGTTTTTCTCTTCAAAAGACTCGTCACGAGATTTTTTGATGAGTTTTGCAATACGCTTCTTACACCATTCCCAATCTTTAACTTCAAAAGAATCACTGTACGGTGCGCGGTACATACATTTTGTAGGTCTGTCCGCGTTTACAGTCATTTGAATTGAGCTTGCGCCCTTTGCACACAGTGCACCACGGTTAATCGGGTGATCGCTGTTGCCTTCTACGTTAACAACACGCCCTGTTGATTTATTGGCATGTACCAACAAACCACAGCCGACAGAACAAAACGCACAAATTGATGTGGTCTGCTTGCTCCACTGAATTTTGTTCTTCCCAGCTTCTTTTACGACACTGTCCATAGCAAATGCAGGCCCCAATCCTGTAAATGCTGAGACAGCAACAGCAGCTGTTGTCTTTAAAAACGTTCTTCTTTGCATTTGCAACTCCATAACAACTCAAATAAAAAGAATACCATACCCTTCACTACAACTCAGAACTTTCCACATGATCTGAATTGCTACATGCAACAAAAAGAACAGTTCATTATTTCATGCTATAATAACTAGACCGTATCTATTACAGAATACATCATGAGAAAGTTGTATGTTTTTTCCCTGCAATGCATTGCAATATAGTCTGAAATACATTCTATATTATCTTCTGCAACGATACCGAAAATTACTTATGAAACACTTATTTGACGATCAAACAAATTTAGTGTTTTCCTCATACAAAAAAATAAACTTTTATGTTGTTTTTTCTATGCATTATAAAAGGAAAGTGCGTGGTATATTTGTAAAACAACAAAAACGTTACAGTGTCAATACAGCTCCCTTTTGACAAAAAAAACATATTTGTCAGCTTTTTTTGTTCCATATTTCGTTTTTTGTTCAAATAAATATAGAATAATCGTTTTATTACAAGACATTACACTAACAGAACCCCTTAGTGTCAAAATAAGGCTAAGAGCCTTTTGCACATAAAAAAGAGTGCGAAATATATTTCGCACTCTTTTTTTCGCATTTGATATTTTAAGAAAACACCTTACGTTTTCCCTTCTCCTAAATCTCATTGCAACGCGTCCAAACCAAACATATTTGGCAACCAACCAGTATTGAAGCTGATTAATTCGTTAAGACTCTCCAGCCACGAAACCTCTTTCAATGCAAGCACCACTGGCTTTAGCGTACTAAAAGTTCCCCTATGCTTTTTTTAACAACAAACCCATTTGTACGTGGTTTTCAAGGCTCTATTGAGAGCTAGCACAATACGCTTGCAGAACTAGGCTGGATAGATGCTGTCCTTCATTTTTTCAACTTTCCGGTACAATGTTGCACGCGAAATACCAAGACGCCGCGCAGATTCTACCATATTGTGTTCAGTTTCTTTCAGCGTTGCTTTAATCAGCTTGTATTCCATTTCTTTTAATGTTCCTGTGGAAATTCGCTGCGCATTGTCTGTATTTGGCAGTGCAAAATGCTCTACATCAAGCACTTCCCCCTCACATCTATGCAAAGCACGCTGAACTATATTTTCAAGTTCTCGCACATTTCCCGGCCAGCGGTACGAAATTAGTGCCTGCTCCGCCTCATGAGAAAAAGTAAGCGGAAGCGGCGTTCCCCTGTTTAAAAACAACGTGGCTAGCTCAAGAATGTCTTCAGAACCTCTATGGCGCAATGGCGGAATATTAATAGGAAGCACATTTAACCTATAATATAGATCTTCGCGGAACCGACCTTGCGCAACAGCCTTGCTCAAATTCACATGCGTACTTGCGATAATTCTGGTGTTAATCTTTACAGGCTTTCTAGCGCCAATGCGATATACCTCAGCGGTCTGCAAAACACGTAACAGCTTCACCTGCATATGATGCGGCATATCACCGATTTCATCGAGCAAAATTGTTCCCCCGTCTGCCAGCTCGAATTTTCCGGGACGCCCACCTTTAACAGCTCCGGTGAATGTTCCCTCTACGTATCCGAAAAGCTCACTTTCAAGCAAATCTGCGGGGATAGCACCACAGTTAATTGGCACAAACGGGTACTGGCTCCGCTTACCGTGGTTGTGGATAGCTTGCGCAAAAAGTTCCTTACCGGTTCCAGTCTCACCTTGAAGCAACACTGTCACAACTGAATCAGCAGCCTTTTGCGCAAGATCAATGGCACCTAAAAATTTTGGTGAGTGCCCTACAATCATAGGGAAGGTATAATGCGCTTTTGCACCGGAAATATTTTCTGCCATTTTTTGAATTTCGCTCATTTCGTTGAAAACAAGCACAGCACCGAGCAATTCATTCGTTTCAGAAAGTACAGCCTGCGCAGTATAAATGATCGGTACAGTTCCTCTATCGCACCGAACCCAGCATTCTTTGTTCACCCACTGCTGTGATGCATTTTGCAGCTTATTGATATCCAGACTTAGCCCTTTAAGTTTTGATATATGCTTACCTTCCAGATCATTCGCTTTAAGAATTTGCGCGCCCTTTCCATTAATCTTCCAAATTTCACCTTCTCTGTTCAAAATAAGCAGTCCGGTGCTGGCAGACTCAATGACTTTATCAAAAAAGCCGATATGCAAAGCGAGTGCTTTATTACGCCGCATAACACGTAACTGGCGTTCTGCGGCGCGGGCAGCAGTTGTAACCATATATAGCGTATGCGGGTGCGTGAATTCCTTTGCCCCAGAAACAACTAAAATTCCAAGCAGTTCGCCACCACCACCAAAAATCGGAGCCGAAGAGCTGGTCAAGTGATGTGCTAAATGACAATAATGATCTGCACCAGTCAGCTGGATTGGAATGTGGTGCTTATGGCACATGCTTATCGCCGTTGTGCCCACATCTTTTTCTGTCCACCGAAACCCAGGCGCACAGTTGCGAGTTCGGTACTGCGTCGTCAAACGCTCTGAGCCTGTAATATGTAGGATATAGCCATCAGCATCGACAGCTGCGATAAGGAAATCATCCGGTGACAGTAGCTCAAAGAATTCTGCAAAGTGCGGCAACACCACTTGCAATAATTCCGCATTGTGCTCGCGCCGTTCGTTAAGTGCCTCATTTGAAATACATTCCTGTAATGTATTTCGGCTCATCGGATCTATACCAAAGTGCTTAGAGCGTGCGTGCGACTCTTCAATCAATTCGCTCATTGTTGAAGAATCAACAACGTGTCCTTTTTTCATCTCTCAAAGTCCCCTCATTCCCGTAGAGCCTGCCATAACGCCAGATTCTATCTGCTGAAAATCATGCAAAAAAACCATATTTCTCAATATGAGACATGTGTCAAAACAAAACACAATTTATATCATACTGATTATTTTGACTTTATTTAATTTAATCTTTTCTCTGAGTGCATCATGACTAATTTTGAGACACTTTGCACGCACCTTGAGCTACCACTCAATCTAGCACAAACCTAACATACCGAAAAAACTTTAGTTATTGATTGTTCACACAACCTTATCAAAATCATTTAGAAACATTGAGTTTTCACAAGCGCAACAAAAAAACAAATTTGGAAAAAAAAGCATATACCAACGTTCTGGCATCAAAACGGAACATGCATTGCACTAGAAAATCTAATCGCACTACACTTACTAACGACACTCACCAGAGAAGGAGACAAGTATGGAGAAGCAATTTCGGTATGGCCTTACTATACTGTTGAGCACAGTAGCAATTCTACAGTTTGTACAGGTTATATGGCGCTACATTTTACAAGCCCCACTTATGGGCTTGGATGATGTGTTAATCTACCCAACTCTTTGGCTCTATCTACTAGGTAGTGTAAACGCCTCCCGCGAAGATACCCAGATTAAAGCAAACGTGCTGGATGTATTCCTCAAAACGGAACAGTCCAAACTCGGTGTCCGCATTGTTGCAGACATTATGACTGTGATTGTATCTGGCTGGCTTACCACTTGGGCATGGGGCTACTTCCGCTACGCATTCCGCGTCTGGAAAGAAACACCGACCATCTACTTACCTACATTCTATGCAGAGTGCGCATTATTCATCGGTCTTGTTTTCATGACACTTTTCGGACTGCAACATCTGATTACTAACATCAGACGTTTTAATATGCTCCGCACTAAACCAGTTACTACAAGTTTGCATAGTGCAAGCGAAGGAAGCGCATAGCAATGGTTGAAATCTCATTAATGGCCATCGGCTTACTTGTTGTAATGCTGAGTTTCGGCGTTCCATTACCGTTCTGTTTCGGCGGCGCACTCATGTTTATGCACCTTGTAGGTGGCGCCACCATGAAAGGCACTATGCTCTGGGGTTTCAGCCAGCTTTCCAACCCTGTATTGCTCTGTATTCCGCTCTTTGTTTTTGCTGGCTCAATTATGAGTGAAAGCG
The DNA here is from genome assembly GCF_025210605.1 of Halodesulfovibrio sp. Lineage (NCBI taxonomy): Bacteria > Pseudomonadati > Thermodesulfobacteriota > Desulfovibrionia > Desulfovibrionales > Desulfovibrionaceae > Halodesulfovibrio > Halodesulfovibrio sp. The sequence continues at coordinate 84,199 of NZ_JAOARI010000017.1, forward strand.
GTATCGCAAAGAGCTTGCTAGACTTTGTAAATATTTTTGTTGGTAGAATCCGTGGCGGACTCGGAATTGTTGCCTCTTTAAGCTGCGCTATCATCGGAGCTATCTCCGGTAGTGGCTTAACCGGTGTTGCCGCTACAGGTCCTCTACTGATTCCAGAAATGGCTGAAAAAGGCTACCCGCGCGGTTACGCCACAGCGCTGGTTGCTAACTCTTCCATTCTCGGTCTGCTCATTCCACCTAGCGTTACCATGATTGTATACGGCTGGGTTACAGACACCTCCATCCTCGCTTGTTTCCTTGCAACTGTTGGACCTGGTATACTCATCACCTTCCTTTTCGGTGTCGTAAACCTTGTAATGTGCCGTAACTTCCCGCTTGTGCTTGATGAGCCTAAACCAATCGCTGAAACAGTCCGTGCGGCATCCTCAGCTACCCTGCTTGCTATTCCAGCACTCATCATGCCGGTTATCATTCTTGGTGGTATCTACGGCGGCATCATGACCCCGACTGAAGCTGCTGCTGTTGCTGTTATCTACGCATTCCCTGTAGGCTTCCTTGTTTACAAAGGCTTAACCTGGGAAAAATTCTTTATTGCATCTAAAAACGCGGCTACAGCTATCGGCGCAATCATGGTTATGATTGTATTCAGCCTTATGCTCAGCCAGATGTTTGTTATGGAAGAAATTCCGCAGGCTCTTGTTGAAGGTATCTTCTCTATCACCACAGACAAAACCCTGCTTCTCATTCTCGTTAACGTTCTTCTCTTCTTCATCGGCATGATTGTTAACGATATTACTTCCATCATTCTTACTGCTCCGCTGCTCCTTCCTTTGATGGAAGCTATTGGGGTAAGCCCAATTCATTTTGCTGCAATCATCGGTGTTAACACCGCTATGGGTGGCGTTACACCACCATACGCTAGCATCTTGTACCTTGGTGTCCGTATCGGCGAAGTTGAATTTGTCGATGTTATTAAACCCGCTATGATTCTTATCTTATTCGGGTATGTTCCGGTTGTTTTTCTCACGTCCTTCTGGCCAAAACTGGCTCTCTATTTACCAAGCCTCTTAGGCTACTAACTTTCGTAAGGAGAAAGGGATATGCAAAAAAAGTTTTCAGTTGTTATTGTGATGATGCTTATCTGCATTCTTGCAGCAGGCACTGCTCAGGCCCGTAAGTGGAAAATTTCCCACGTACGCCCACAAAACACTGCTATCGACAACGACCTTAAAGCATTTACAGCCGAGCTTGAAGAAATCAGTAAAGGCGACATGAAAGCCAAAATTTACGCTGCTAGCTCACTCGGCGATTACACTGTTGTTCAAGAACGCGTTGGTCTCGGCGCTGTAGATATGGCATGTCAGCCAGTAGCTGCTGCTGCTGACAAACGTATGCAGATTGCGAACTTCCCATTCATGTTCACTGGCTGGAAGCAAGCTGAGAAAAACTTTGCTCCAGGCGCACCTCTGCGTAAAACAATTGAAGGTTTGTATGCAAAGCAGGGCATTAAACTGCTTGCTACATGGCCTGCGTACTTCGGCGGTATCGCTCTTAACAAAGAGCCACAGAACCCAACTAATCCTGATGCTAAAAAAGGCTTGAAAATCCGCGTTGTACCAACCAAATCCTTCAAACTTATGGCTGATAACATTGGCTTCATCGGCACACCGATTCCTTTCTCCGAAGCCTTTACAGCTGTACAGACCGGCGTTGTTGATGGCGTTGTTGGTTCCGGTGCTGAAGGTTACTACGCTTCTTTCCGCGACGTAACCAAGTACTACCTCCCAATCAATACACACTTCGAAATGTGGTACTTCATCATGAACGCAGAACTCTACGAAGATCTTGATGACGAGCACAAAAAGCTTCTCGACAAGGCTGCTGTAGACTTTGAAAACCGCCGCTGGGCACGTGCTGAAGCCGATCAGGCTGCAAACGAGCAGCGCCTTGCAGATTACGGTGCAAAAATCATTAAAGTTTCACCAGAAGTTATTGAAGCACACGCTGTAAAAGTACGTGCAAACGTTTGGCCTGAAATTCTTAACGACGTTGGCGAAGACTGGGGACGTAAAGTTCTCTCCGGCCTCATCCAGTAAGGCAACAGCTGGATAAGCTGCACCACACTCGACCAACAACCCTGTTCGGGGGCTAACGCCCCCGAGCTTCCACTCCACCTTTCTGTACCAGCAGGAGTCGCTTCCTCATCTGGTATCTTATTCACATTTGTCAGACTGCTGTATGTAGTTGCATTACGTTGGAGGAATTCTGTGAAAACGACAGATGTCATTGTTATCGGCGGCGGGCTTTCAGGCTCAGCCACTGCACTTGGCTTAGTAAAAGAAAAAGCGGGCAAAGTGCTTATGTTCGACAGCCAGCTGCCTTCGCAGCGACTCTCCCGCGCTAATTTCGGTCTCACATGGTTCATGTGTAAGGGGGGCAGCAGCTCCGCTTACGCCAAATGGTGCCGCAACGCCTGTGCCCAATGGCCTGAGTATGCAGCAACTCTGGAAGATGAAACCAACATCAATGTTGAACTGGAATGGACAGGCGGGGCGCTGCACGCGTTCGGCGAAGAGCAATGGAATGCACATGCTGCAAGCATCGAAAAGCTTAGCGGAATTTGTGCAGAAGAAGGACTGGACTACCCGGTTTCCATGCTTTCACGACAAGAGTTTGCAGAGCTCGTGCCTAAAATGCAGCTGGGTGAAGATGTTTCCGGTGCGATGTACACACCGCAGCAGGGGCATGTGAACCCGCTTAAAGTGCTTGCTGCTATGCGTAAGTCTTTCCAGCAGCTTGGCGGTGAATTTGTAGGAAACCAGAACATTCTGGAAATCATTCCGAATGGTGACTCTGTAACCGTCAAAACCAAAGATGAAGAATACAGCTGTCACAAACTGGTAGTTGCTGCCGGACACGGCTGCACACGCTTGCTGTTCCCTCTCGGCTACAAGTTGAATGTTTACCCTCAGCGTGGACAGCTTCTTGTAACAGAACGTTGTGAACGTAAGCTTCCATTCCCGTTACTTGCTGTTCGCCAGACTCAGGACGGAACCTACATGATAGGTCTCTCCACTGAGGACGTTGCGCACGATACCAATATCACTCCGCAGGCAATGCAACAGCAGGCACAAAATGCCATACGAATTTTCCCGGAACTCGCCAAAGTGAACTGGGTTAGAGCATGGGGTGCCATCCGCGTTATGACACCGGACGGTATTCCTGTTTACGACAGACTTGAGCAGCATCCGAACATTTATGTAATGGCTCTGCATAGTGCTTTATCGCTCAACCCGTTACATACTTCTGTTGTGGCACCTTGGATTCTGGACGGCAGTAATTCAGAGATTATTTCCTCTTTCAGTAATGGACGTTTCAATGTTTAAAATCGACCCTTCCCAAGCTCAGCAAACAGTTACCGTTTTACTCGATGGAAAACATAAAGAGATTCCCAGCGGAATGAGTGTTGCGGCAGCTCTTTTAAGTTGCGGAGAAATTATCTCCCGCGTTTCACCATCTTCTAAAAAACCATGCAGTCCTCACTGCTTAATGGGTGTCTGCTACGAATGCCTCATGGAAATTGACGGCACAAAAAAACAGGCATGTATGACAGAAGTAGCAGAAGGAATGGTGATTAACCGTAACTTCACGGATGAGGAGGACAGCTAATGAGCCATTATGATGTTATTGTAATCGGTGCTGGTCCAGCTGGACTTTCATGCGGCGCAGCCCTTGCTGAAATGGGTCTGGATACCCTTGTTCTTGATGAACAGGCTCATCCCGGCGGACAAATTTACCGTAACGTAGAATCCTCTTCCGCTGCTCAGCTGGCATTTTTCGGCGAAGACTATGCAAAAGGTCGCGAAATTGTTCAGCGTTTCAGAAAAAGCAAAGCCAAATACCAAGGCGGAGCAACAGTCTGGCAGGTTGAGTCAGACGGACAAGTTTGCTACAGCTGCGACGGCGTATCACAGCAGATTACTGGGAATTATGTTGTCATTGCCACTGGTGCAATGGAACGCCCTGTGCCTATTCCAGGCTGGACACTTCCCGGCGTTATCGGTGCCGGAGCTGCAAACAACCTAGCAAAAGAAGGCGGACTTTCCCCGAAAGGAAAAGTTGTTCTGTGCGGTAGCGGTCCTTTACTTCTTTTAGAAGCATCCCTGCTTATTAAAAAAGGCGTTCAGGTAGAGGCTATTTTGGACACAACACCGCTTGTTCCTTCGCTGTCTGCTGTTGCCAATCTTCCGCGTGCATTGATGCGTATGGATTTTCTCCTGAAAGGGGTGAAAATGCTGTTCGACATCCATCGTTCAAAAGTTCCGTACCTGCGTGGTGTCAGCGATCTTAAAATGATTGGTGAAGACAAAGTTACGCATGTTGAATGCACCCACAAAAAAGAAACCGTCAGCTTTGCAACTGATGTCGCATTGTTACACTTCGGCGTTATTCCAAACACCCATGTAATGCGTCAGGTTGGTTGTACCCTGAACTGGAATTCCGAACTTCGCTACTGGCATCCAGTCTGCGATGATTGGGGACGTACAAACCATGACAAAGTGTTTGTTGCAGGTGACGGCAGCTATGTTTCCGGTGCTGTTGCAGCCGGATTGAAAGGTGAACTGAGCGCGTTAGAACTTGCCCGCAGTCTTGGCATCCTTTCCACCAAAGCACGCGATGACATGGCACAGCCACTTAAAGCAGAAATTGCAAAAGACAAGCACCCTAGACCGTTTATTGACGCCATGTACGCACCACGGGCTGGACAATATGCTTTTGCAGACGACACCGTTGTGTGCCGTTGTGAAAATGTGACTGTCGGTGAAATCCGCGAAGTCATCAGCCAAGGCGCGCATGATCCTAACGAAATTAAGATCATCACCCGTGCTGGTATGGGGCCTTGTCAGGGAAGAATGTGTGGCTCTGCCATCAATGAAATCCTTGCTGAGGAGCTTTCATCCACTCCGGACGAAGTCGGTTATCTGACTATTCGTCCGCCGTTAAAAGGCATTTCTCTTGGTGAGATTGCTGCAATGAAATTTACCGAGGCTTCAGGGCCTGCTGATTTATTTAAGAACCAAAAGTAGAGAATAGTATGTCAGAAATTACACGTCATTCCACTGGTCCTCGTATGAGTAAAGCAACTGTATTCAACGGCGTAGCCTACCTTTGCGGTCAGGTACCGGACAATACAGACTGTGATATCTGCGATCAGGCACGTAACATGCTCGAAAAAGTTGACACACTGCTTAAAGAAGTAGGCAGTGATCGCAAGCATGTTCTCTCTGTAATTGTATACCTGCGCGACATGAAAGATTTCGCTGGATTCAACTCTGTTTGGGATACTTGGTTTGAAAGCGGATTTGCTCCAGCACGCGCTTGTGTTGAAGCCCGTCTTGCACGCCCAGAGTTGCTCTGCGAAGTTTCCGTTCAAGCAGCAGTGATTGCAGAGTAGCCCCGCCAGCGCTCCTTATCACACTCATTACTTCCGCAAATAAAAAAGTGTGCTCCTGCCGTTTGCCACAACGGGAGCACACTTTTTTTATTGTAAATATAAGAAGTATGACTTGCAGCTCGCTATCTGCAACGTACAATCTTACGACTCTATTATCTTCACTTTTTACTAGCTAAAGAAAAGTCCATCTCCTCTTTAATTCGGAATAGTGGCTTAACTATGGTGTAGCAGGATCATTATTACTGCCCCAAAACAGTGCAAACAACTACCTAAGCAAATTACTTTATATTCAACATAAAGTGTGTACATAACTACTTATTTTAGATAGATCAGCAGCCTCTTATATGGGAATACGTAAACAAAAGTTTTCCCATACAACGATCCAGTTAGAAAGGACTTTAGATATGCAGCTTCACGAATTGTTGATTCCATATGAAGATGAGATCAAAAAATTAAAAAAAGATGCCGTTAAAATCAATCTGACCTCTACGGGGCGCCACCTCATGGACGATGATTCATCACTCACCACATCCAAATTTTGCGGTAAACCATTTGTCCCTCAGGGAATGAAGTATCCATTAGGAAAATATAGTAAAATGCCTATGTATCTGGTGGCTCAGATCAACTTTGAGCAGTTGCCTGCTTTAGAGGGCTACCCAAGCGAAGGTCTGTTACAGATTTTCAGCGAAGGCGATGATGATACAATTTTTGAAACGGCAAAGGTAAGGTTCATTTCAAAAGAGCAGATGGCTGAGGAGCCGATAACTGATTTTTCTTTCTTAAGCGAAATCGCTGATGATCCTTATCTCGAATCTCCAACACACCTTTTTGGCTTCGAAAAAAGAGAAGACTACTGCAACACAGCCAACGACTCCACCATCGAAATTAACGGTCATGATAACCTGTACGATTTCATTGAGGACCTTGGCGAAGCCAACGGCTTAGGTGACTCAGATATTGAGGAGATTGCAGATAGTATCGATAAGTATTCCATGTACAGTAAGGTTGGTGGATACTCTGCGGGGGTTCAGGATCCTTTCAGCGAAGATGAGTTAGCGCTCGTGCTTCAGCTAGACTATTCGAATGTAGAAAATTCGCAGGGAGACGGCTCATTATTCGTGCATGTGCCTAAAGAGGACTTGGCGGAATCAAACTTCAGCAACGCTGAAGTAGTTTATGAATGTACCTAGTTCTAGGCTAAACAGATTGTAGGTTAGAACTCGAAAAGTTCTTTCCCCTTGCAATTCTATTTTTTCTACTCCCACTATCTTTTGATCTATGCGCCAGCAGCTTTTGCGTCTTCGCAAGGACTGCTGGCGTTATCTTTTTCCCATTAAATTTCTTTGGGGAGAAACTGCCGAAATAATCCACTAATACATTTGTAGAAACTTCTTTGTTCGAAAAACAGTCTACAAAAATATCACGCAATGAAAATGCTTCTGCAACGAAAACGTGGACACCAAGTTAAACCACAAGGTCATACTGTTCATTGCGATACTCAAAGGTGGCAGACGAAAGCCAGCCATTGCTCGAATGTCGCCATCTTCGATTGTAGTACGCCTCAATATAGTTAACTAAAGCAGAACAGCATTCTTTTTGAATTCGGCATCATATGATCTATGCTTTCGGACACTCATCTCCATCTTCTCTTTAATTCAGGAAAATGACGTTATTATGTGTCCACAGGGTTGTCGCTAGATCAGACACTGCGTTCAACTCAAGCACATTGCCTATGCAGATTTCAGAATACGAAGAATCTCGTCTGTTTTTTGTTGCATCAACTGCACATTTGCTCTGGACTCAACATTCAAACGCACGACAGGCTCTGTGTTAGAGCTACGCAGGTTAAATCGCCATTCCGCAAATTCCATGCTGACACCGTCTGTCAAATCTACTGCAACTGCTGACTCCGCATACGTGCCGCGAACCTTTTCTATTACAGCAACGGCGTCATCCAATGTTAGGTTGATTTCACCGGAGGCAGGGTATGCTTTAATTCTATCCGCTACTTCCTCTGCGAGCGTTTTGCCTTTGCAACTCAGCAGTTCAATAACGAGCAGCCACGGAATCATCCCGCTATCGCAGTAAGCAAAATCCCGGAAATAATGGTGCGCGCTCATTTCGCCACCGTATACCGCATCCTCATGACGCATTCGTTCTTTAATGAATGCATGCCCAGTTTTTGAGCAAACAGGCACACCGGAAGCTTCCGTTACAACTTCGATAGTATTCCACGTCAGCCGAGGATCATGAATAATTTTGGCACCACGTTCTTTTTGTAAAAACGCTTCAGCCAGCATGCCTACAATGTAATAGCCTTCAATAAAGCGCCCCTCAGCATCAAAAAAGAAACAGCGATCAAAGTCGCCGTCCCATGCAATACCAAGGTCAGCAGCATGCTCAATAACAGCGTCAGCGGTATCTTTACGGCGTTCCGGCAACAAAGGATTTGGAATACCATTCGGGAAAGACCCGTCAGGCTCATTGTGAACTTTTATGAACTCAACAGGAACATTTTTTTGTGCAAACTGCTCTTCAATAGCATTTACCACATGCCCTGCTGCACCGTTGCCTGCGTTCATAACAATTTTCATCGGCGCAAGCTTGTCCATAGAAACATAGGACAACAAATGAGCTACATACGCATCAAGAACCTGCACTTGCTTGTACGAACCACGTTCTTCAGGAGCAACGTGAGCAAATATGTTTTCTTCCGCAAGTCTCTGGACTTCATCCAGACCATTGGCGCGTGTAATCGGCTTGCTTTCAGCTAACACAAACTTCATCCCGTTGTAGTCAATGGGATTATGCGATGCTGTAATCTCAATGCCGCCATCCATCTTTAAATGTGATGTGGCAAAATAAATTTCTTCCGTGCCTGCCAGCCCAATATCCAAAACAGAGACACCTGCATCGCAAAGCCCTTTACAAACAGACTCCGAGAGTACTTGTGAAGACAGCCGCGGGTCATGCCCGATGACAACCTGCTTTGGTTCTCCGCATCCAAGAAATTGTCCGAACGCTCGTCCAATTCTATATGCAACATCCTCTGTTAATTCCGTATCCAGCTTTCCACGAACATCATACGCTTTGAAACAAGTAAGCTTATTCATTCAATCGACCGTAATTATCCTCAAACCGTACAATATCGTCTTCACCAAGGTAGCTTCCTGATTGTACTTCAATAAGCTCCAAAGGAAGTTTTCCCGGATTCTCCAAAGAGTGCACAACACCGACAGGAATGTACGTTGACTGGTTTTCTGACACTAAAAAAGTTTTATCGCCATTAGTGACCTGCGCAGTACCTGAAACAACAATCCAGTGCTCTGCTCGATGGTGATGCATTTGTAAGCTCAGCTTTGCACCGGGCTTTACCGTAATCCGCTTCACCTGATACCGTTCACCAATGTCTATTGAATCAAATTTACCCCACGGGCGAAAAACCTCGCGGTGGGTTTTCAATTCATCACGCCCATTCTTTTTCAGCTCTGCAACAATAGATTTCACATCCTGAACGGAATCACGCGCTGCAACCAGCAATGCATCTTGTGTATCCACAATAACCGTATCTTTTAAACCGATTGTTGTAACAAGACGTTCTTCGCCGTACACATAGCAATCTTTAGAATTACAATGAATCACATCACCTTTCGATGCATTGCCGCTTTCATCCTTCTCCGCCACGTCCCACATCGCTGACCATGAACCGATATCATTCCACCCAGCATCAAGCGGAACAACCACAGCGTGTTCTGTCTTTTCCATAACAGCGTAGTCGATGGATTCATCGGGGCAAGCGCAAAAGGCATCAGCGTCAAGGCGTATAAAGTCCAGATCGTTCTGTATGTTTGCAACAGCAGCTTCACAAGCCGCGGCAATGTCAGGGCGATGTTGTGCAAGCTCCTGCAAATACACACTGGATTTAAACAAAAACATACCGCTGTTCCAATAATATTCTTGAGAAGCAACGTATGCTTCTGCTGTGGATGCATCCGGCTTTTCAACAAAACAATCCACTGCAAAGCCGTCTTCAACGGGCTTACCGCGCTTAATATACCCATATCCAGTATGAGCAGAGGTAGGGACAATGCCGAATGTCACAAGCTTACCCGCTTCTGCGAGCGGTAATGCCTTTGTCACAACATTCGTGAATTCTTCTACATCTGCAATGACATGATCTGCGGCAAGCACAAGTAATACGGGGTCTTCATCATCAGAAACAATATGCACAGCAACCGCAATTGCCGGAGCAGTGTTACGCCCTTCCGGCTCAAGAATAATCTTTCCGAGCCTACCGCCGCTCCGCAGCTGCTCCGCAACAATAAACCTGTGATCTTCATTACAAACCGTAATTGGAAGCGTAGTATCCAGTTGCTCAAGACGCTGTACAGTGTCCTGAAGCATTGAACTGCTACCTGTTAATTTTAAGAATTGCTTAGGATGCAGAGAGCGAGACAACGGCCACAAACGGGTTCCAGTCCCGCCAGCCATTATTACAGGTATCAGCATGTTTCCTCAATTTTTTTAAATAGGAACCAGCGCAAACAACAATATTGCAACAGCTTTTGACCGCATTGACGGTTTATCATTTTCTAATTTTACTCGCTAAGAACTAGGACTCACAAGCAAGATTACCGGGCAAATATGTAAGAAAAGAGTACGCTACGTCCTTCAAGAAAGAACCATCCGAATTCAAGAGACTATGACAACAGCTTTATATCTGCCGGCAATTGATTGATTTTCTTCAAAACTGAAAAGATTCAAAAAAAGCGGCACGCTATAAAAAACATGCCGCTAATCTCGTATTCTTTATACTCATTGCATCGTGGTAATTTGGGTTGCGTTAATTTAGCCTCCCAATTCCGCACAACAAACTTAAAAACAAGCATGAGCCAAGTTGACTTTATTTTATTTGTATCGAGACATACTGCAATCGTAGACAATAGCAAAACAATCTTGCATTCGAGCGTAGAGTTAACGAAAACAGGTTGTTCTTTATTTGCGAAAGTCTGAAGAACGATATCAAGATCAAAACAAGTTCCCCCCAACTCACTCTTTCATTAAATTACGCTACCTGCTTTGCTGAATTATACAACGAATCAACGATCGGGGAACTAGGAGTGAACCCGCTGACGATTTCTTGCAGTAAATTTCGAGCAGCAAGAGAGTCATTTTCAGCTTCAATTGATTCAAACAGTGAAAGTTTTTCTTCCAAAACTTGAAGTGGAAGAAATACCTCGTGTGCCTGCATTATCTTTGGGTGTTCGGTTTTTTTGACATCATCGCCAACCAACAATTCCTCGTATAATTTTTCACCAGGACGCAAGCCAACTACAGAAATTTCAATATCACCATTAGGGTTTTCAGCATCTTTAATTGTTTTACCGGAAAGCAATACCATCCTGCGAGCCATGTCAAAAATCTTTACAGACTTCCCCATATCCAAAACAAATACATCACCACCAATACCCATAGCACCAGCTTGAATAACCAGCTGAGCAGCTTCGGGAATTGTCATAAAATACCGTGTAATATCTTGATGGGTAACGGTTAGAGGACCACCACTAGCTATTTGTTTTTTAAACAATGGCACAACCGACCCTGATGATCCCAAGACATTCCCAAATCTAACCATGGAAAAAATTGTCTTAGAATTTTTCGAAGCCATTGCCTGAAGAATTAACTCCGCTGTGCGCTTAGTAGCCCCCATCACATTAGTTGGACGAACAGCTTTATCAGTTGAAATCAACACAAAATTTTCAACTTCAGCATCTTGAGCAGCTTCTGCTAAAATTTTTGTTCCGAAGACATTGTTCTTAACCCCCTGGAGAATATTACCTTCTACCAAAGGAACATGTTTGTATGCGGCGGCATGATATACGGTATGTATTTTATACTGCGCAAACAGCTCATCAAGCCTTGCGCGATCGCAAACAGAACCGAGCAACGGGATAATAGAAACATTGCTAAAATTACATTCCTCCAAAATACCGCGTAGCTCTTGATCTATTTTATACAAAGCAAATTCTGTAAGCTCATACAACACAAGTGTGATAGGTTCCGCACTAATAATCTGGCGGCAAAGTTCAGAACCGATTGACCCACCAGCGCCTGTAACCAAGACATTCTTCCCTCTAATACACTTAGAGAAAAGCTGTTCTCTGGGAGCAACAGGGGCACGCCCTAAAAGGTCTTCAGGATCGATATCTTCAAGCTGTTCAAGTAAAGCCCTACCTGAAACAATCGCTTCCAGAGAAGGAATAGATTGAACACGCAACGAATGTCCGTCCAGTTTTTCAAGCATGCTACGACGCTGAGCTGGAGTTGCACTTGGAGCTGCAAGCAAAACTCGTGTTGCTTTAGTTAGAGCGATAACCTGCGGCAGATCATCTACACTATACACTTTTAACCCGTGAACAATACAACCTTGGAGCACCTTCTTGTCATCAAGAAAAGCACAGGGACAAAAATCTTCACCCGCAGCTAAGTTTCGTTTCAGCTGAACACCTGCTTCACCAGCACCATAAATAATGACCAGCTCTTTTGTTTTTTGCTGAAGACGTGAATATATATGAAGATAATGTGCAATCCAACGGCTGCCACCAATAAATACAAAAAGTAAAAGACAGTAAATAAAAGGTACAGACCGCGGAAATGCTTCTATTCGGAGAATAAATACTGAGAACAATAACAACAAGCTAGAGCAGATAACAGCAAGAGCAATAGTACGGATTGCATCAATTCCCATGAAATGGACAACTGTCTTATATAATCCAAGCCAGAAAAAAATCCCCATACTCCCTATGGTTAAAACTGAGGCAGTAAGCGGCAAGTTTTCTATAGGGGCAGGGAACATTTCACCTAATCGCAGTCCCAATGCGCCCCATAAGGCTAATGAGATCATCAAGAAGTCTGTTATCAGCATCAAAAATCTTTTCTGACTTCTATTCAATTTTGTAATTTTCATTACCAAATCGTATGACATTGCTTTATCAAGTCCTTATGAATAACTATTTTTAAGCACAGAAATTTGGTTCACTCATCAAGCGCACCGAACCAATTCCAGTAAATTTACTGAAACAACGTACGAATAATATTAATTACGCTTTCCTGTTGCTCTTCAGTCATATTTGATGCTGAAGGTAAACAAACACCTGTTTCAAAAAGATAATCGCAGAAACTTACATCAGCATGCTTGTAGTAATGGCAATCCTCAAACAAAGGCTGCTGGTGCATTGGCTTCCAGAAATGACGGGCATCAATGTTCACTTCTGCTAATGCTTTAATTAAATCCTGCGGCTTAACATCGGTTTTTTCTGGATTAAAAACTACAGCAGAAAGCCATCTGTTAGAATAGTCGCCATCCGGCTCCGGCATCCATTCGAGGCACTCAATATCAGACAACTTGTCCCGATAGCGTTCAAAAATATCACGTCGAGTCTTTGCACGAGAATCAAGAACCTGTAACTGACCACGCCCGATGCCAGCGAGCACATTACTCATACGATAGTTATATCCCATTTCTGTATGCTCATAATGCGGGGCAGTAACTCTAGCTTGCGTCGAAAGATAGCGACACCGGTTCATCAGTTCCTTATCATCAGATATCACCATGCCCCCACCTGATGTGGTAATAATCTTATTCCCATTGAAGGAGAAAATACCAATTTTACCGATAGTTCCTGTGTGCTTACCCTGATACAAAGATCCAAGAGACTCAGCAGCATCTTCAATAATAGGAACATCATACTTTTCGCTCAGTTCGACAATGCGCTTCATGTCTGCACTCTGACCATAAAGGTGCACAACAATCATCGCTTTCGGCTTCTGCCCTTTTTCGCAGTATTCTTTCAACGCTCTTTCAAGAGCCTCTGGGGACATATTCCATGTAGCAGGCTCTGAGTCTATGAATACAGGAGTTGCGTTCTGGTAAAGAATTGGGTTGGCACTGCCAATAAATGTAAAGCTTGAACAAAGTACAATATCACCTGCTGAAACCTCTAAAAGGCGAAGTGCAAGATGAATAGCTGCCGTGCCGGAGCTAACAGCAACAGCTGCGTTAGACCCAACATATTCAGCCATTTCAACTTCAAATGCATCCACATTCGGTCCCAGCGGAGCAATCCAGTTGGTTTTAAATGCTTCTTCTACATATTGAAGCTCATGACCACCCATATGTGGCATAGAAAGCTCAATTCTAGGCATCATCTCACGACTAAGATGTACCCCCACAGGTTTATTTTCAGCATCTACAACTGGAATTTGAGCAACGCCATGCTTATTCATAAGTCCCACAATTTCGCTGCGAGACACACCCTCTTTAACAGTCAAAGGCTGCAACGGCTCTAATTGGTCCAAAGTCTCATCTAAAGATTTTCCAGCCAAAAGCTGTCTGCGAATATCTCCATCTGTAATGGTACGTTGCAACACACCGTTGGAATCAACTAGCAATACGATAGACATGGCACTACGATCTAAAATCTCAAGTGCTTCTTTCAGAGTGTGTGTTTTTAAAACTTTTATCTGACCAATATTATTCATTTGAATTCACGATCCTTTCTGGAATACCCACAACTATCTGATGATCCGGTATATCGCGTGTAACAACGGCACCTGCACCAACAACAACATTACGACCAATTTTAATCATAGGAAGAATTACTGCACCTGCACCAATAAGAGTACACTCGCCCACTTCCACCCCCCCGGTCAAAATGCTTCCAGGAGCTATATGCGAATAAGCACCAATCCGACACTCATGGTCAACAACAGCACTATGGTTAATTATACAGCCTTCATCAATTTTACTCTCTGCCGCAACCACAGCTTTGGCAGCCGCAAACACACCTTCGCCTACTACAGCACTAGGCGAAATGGATGCTTCAGGGTGTATAATGGATGTATATTCTTTACCATTCGCTTGGGCAAGCATACTCAGCTGTTGTCGTACTGAATTATTACCGATAGCAATATGGTATGCTTCGGGAAGCGCGCTCCATTCTTGTAAAAACTCTATGGCAACACCACCTAAAATAGTACGCCCTTTTTTTGCTCTGTCTTGATCAAAAACTCGCAAAGAGCAACTTGGTGCCATAGCTCGTAGTGCTTCTATAGCAACCTTAGAGTGACCTCCAGCGCCAATAATAGCCACACTAGTAGGCATTGATCTTTTCCAAAACTTTTGTAGAAAGAGAAATTTGTTTTAAGCAGTCAACAATGCGTTCTGCGGCAGCCCCATCCCCGTACACATTTTGCCAACGCTGTCCCTTCATGTCGCGCGCTGTTTGCAACGCACTCACAATTGCTTCTTTTTCAGGAGCAGCATCAACAACATTGAGGTTTCGCTCCCTGCAATTCTGACGATTACCTATATTAACAACAGGAGTATTAACAGAAGCCGACTCAATAATTCCACTACTAGAATTGCCTACAAAAACATCTGCGTAAGCCATAAATGACAAAAATTCGTCCCGTGGAAGATGAACTTTTGTTATGACGTTATCCCTTACACTGAATTCATTGATAACGTTAACTATCGCGGCTGAGCCAGAGTCAGCATTCGGGGCAATGACCAAATTTTGCATATCTGTTTCACAGGTAGCTTCTAGCAGAGCACGAGTCTGTTTCTCTGCATCACCAGCACGCTGAACCACAGGGTGAAACAACACGAGAGCCAACGGCTTGTTACTGTTGAGATCATAGCGGGCAAAAAGCGATTCTTTGTCTAGTAGCTTCCGGTGATAGACATCATCCAGTCCTGGAGCGCCTGTCACAAATACATTCTGCTTCTGCTCTCCCATGCTAATCAAACGCTCACACGACTTCTGTGTGGCAGTCATATGATAATGAGCAAGCTTGGAAATAGCATGACGAATAGATTCATCAACAGTTCCTGAAAGCTCACCACCATGAATGTGTGCTACAACAATATTCAAATGCAGTGCCGCAAGGGCTCCTGCCATCATTTCGCCCCTGTCACCAAGCAGCAGCAAAACGTCCGGCTGTATTCTCTCTAGTGCTTTAGTAAAACCAATTACCTGCTCGCCAAGTGCGATAGACATCTCACTTCCAGAACCACCGGATAGTTTAACAGGAACCTTTTCACCAATAGATAATCCACTCTCAGAAATCTCTTTCCATGTCTCTCCATACTCCTCCAGAAGGTGCATTCCTGTAACAAGGAGATTAAGAGAAAGTTCAGGATCTTGGTCTATTGTATGCAAAGCTCTCTTCATGAGCCCAAAGTCCGCACGAGTTCCTGTTATGTAACAAATTTTACGCATCAACAAGATCCTGCCATAACAATACAGACCCTTTGTTTTTAGCTACCTTTAAACGGCGTCCAACAATGCTTTCTAAGTGTTTAGGTGGAATACCTGTACCCGGACGCAGCAATTCTACATCATCCTTGGTAAGTATTTCGCCTTCAGCCTTGTCCACCACCACAGTAACACTACGTCGTACTAGTTCGCGCACTGGCAGTTCTTTGGCGCTCGGCTCTTTTACCCCGCTTCCCATCGAAATTTCAATCTGGCGAATCTGCTGCACCATTTCTGTTAACTCATTTGGCTCCAGTGAAGCCTGATGGTCAGGACCGGGCAAGTTTTTATCCAGCGTAAAGTGCTTTTCTATAACAGTTGCTCCCATGGCAACGGCTGCAACAGGCACCAAAATACCAGCCGTATGATCGGAATAGCCGATAGGCACCGGAAGCTCGCGTACCATGGTATGTATCGCACTCAGGTTCACATCTTCCAACGGAGCAGGATAATTTGAGGTACAATGCAGCACTGTGAGCACACTTTCTAATGGTGCGACAAACCCGCACTCTTCGCGGGCTTCATTGATAGCAGCAACAGCCTCTTTAACTTCTTCTAACGTTGCCATACCGGTTGATAAGATCATCGGCTTATCAAAAGCAGCCAGTTCACGAAGAAACGGGATGTTAGTCAATTCACCAGAAGGAATTTTGAAACGCTCCATTCCCAGACTAAGAAGGTAATGAGCAGAATCAATATCAAACGGCGTAGACATGAATTCAATATCATGAGCTTTGCAGTGCTGAATTATTTTCTCATGCAGCTGATCTGTAAGCTCAAGTTTCTTGAGCATAGTGTACTGATCGCTATTTCCGGTCTGTTCTTTTTGATACTCGGCTGTAGCTGTTCCTTTAGAAACAAGCTTACTCGCTTTAAACGTTTGAAATTTAACAGCGTCAGCACCAGCACGAGCTGCTAATTCAATAATACGTAGCGCAAATTCTTCTGAACCATTATGATTAACACCGGCTTCTGCAATAACAAATGTATGGGGTGCTTTCTTCTGTGCCAGTATAGGAGAATCCATTACCATGCTGACAACCCACCATCGACCATTAAGTTCTGTCCTGTAATGTACCCTGAAGCCGGAGATGCTAAGAACAACGCAGCGTCAATAATTTCCTGCGCAGTTGCCATGCGTCCCATAGGGATGCGTGCACTATAGTTCTTTTCAAACACATCGTTTTGCCCACTGGCAACACCGCCCGGTGAAATTGCATTAACGCGGATACCGTCTTTAGCCCACACAGCAGCGAGATGTTTTGTTAAAGAGATTACGCCACCTTTGGAAGCTGAATATATTGGCGGTGTATTAATCTGGCAGCCAAGATAAAGTGATCCTTCATAGATACGCATATCTGGAGCAAGTGCACCGTAAATTGATGCAGTTTGCACAATCGAACCACCACCATGTTGTGCCATAATCTTTGCACACTCTCTTGCCATAAGGAATAAACCATCGAGGTTAACAGACATAACTTCGCGCCATGTATCCATGGAGTATTCTTCAATAGGATCAAAAAAGCGCAATAAATCATCTGTTTTTGTTGCAGCATTGTTGAATAGAATATCGATACGACCTTTCAATTCAACGATAGATGCAACTACATCTAAAATTTCTTGTTCTTTTGAAAGATCACATGGAAAAGCTGCTACAGAAGCATCTTCCCCTAATGAGGCACAAACTTCATCCAGTGCTTCCTTATTTACATCTACCATAGCAACAAAGGCACCATGGTCGACTAAATGCTGCACAAGTACTTTTCCAAGAATACCAGCAGCACCTGTTACAACAGCAACTTTTCCTTCAAGGCGAAGGTAAGAAGAATTATTCAACGTACAACTCCTAACAAACTATACTCATACTATTACGATTCAACAGTCACCCAGTGTGTAGTGCGCAGCGATTCATGGGCAGCTTCAATCCAGCGCATTGTTGCCATGGCATCTTCCAGAGTGCAAAGCATGGATGTCTCCTGATGCATAGCGGCTAGGTGCTGATCCCGTATCATTGAATCACGGACAACGGGAACGAGTTCTTCTTTCCCATTTATGGAAAAAACACCTTTTATCAAATCAACGTGTATTGTTCCCATAGAACCATTGGCAATAATCCAACGGGATGGGGAACGATCTAGATAATTCACATGAACTGTTGCTAACGGGCAGCGGTCAAGTTTAGCTAACAGCGTTGCGGCATCCTCACTTTCAATTTCCAGCGAGCTTAGTTGACCACCGGAAACAATAGTCTGCCTGCACGTCCCTGCACAAAGCTGCACATAATCAAGTTCGTGGCTCAAATCACGAATAACACCGCCATCTTCTTTGCGCGCTGAATATGATTTACGGTAGTCACTATCTGGACGCCAATCCGGCAAGAACTGACCTACATAAGCAGTCAACGTCCACAACTGCTCATCACGCAAGTGTTTTACCAACCGTTGGATTATCGGATGGAAACGTAACGTATATCCTACATACACAGAGCCAGACGGAACAGCTCCCAGCTCTTCGATTTGAGCTGCCAGAGGTTTCTCAACTAAAGTTATGCCCTCATACTTCAGTTTTGCAAGTTCTGATAAAGATGCTGCATGAATTTTTGTATCATTCGCAATAACAACATATTGTGGTTCCCAAGTTTCAACACCTTCCGAAATTGATCTAAACACTAAAAATTCCGGCGTCGTGCTCCGCGAAACCAAAGCAACATCATGTCCCATTTCCTGCAACACGCGCGCGTGCCGCTGCCCAATAGAGCCGTATCCAATAACTAAGCACTTCATATTAATTATCAGCGGAACGTCGTTCAAGCAGCATAGAAACTATGTCAAAATCCATTTCACAATCAATATCAATTGAACGCTCTTCAGGCATTACGTAAATATCGGTGTCCTCATGAAACAAACCATCTTTCTCCATAAGTACATCTCTACGCCACACATAAATAGAAGCATTCATATCATAACATTCAGGAGTATCCTGCCGTCGCAAAAAAGGGGTATCAGACTTTTTCGCCAAATCAATCCCCCCAGCTTCAGTTCGCTCCACAAGATTAAAATACGGTGATCGTCGAGCTGGTGCGCCAGTAATTACGTTACCAATTCCACGCTCACGTAACAAATTGATACTTGCAGCAATATCCGAAGACAGCCTCAATGGGGACGTACAATCTAAGTCAACCACAATATCGACACGCTTATTAAGCTGTTCTTCTACTTTTTCCACGCAATGACGAATAGCAGCAAGCTTACCAGAACTGTCTGTTGCAAGCTCAGCTGGACGCTTTATAAGAACGGAGGCTCCAGCTTCTTTTGCTGCCTCAAGATATGTAGAACTGTCACTACTAAATGCAATTTCTTCAAACAAATCAGTTTCGATTGCCTGCTCAACAGTATGTGCCAATAGAGGCTTTCCGGCTAGTAACCGAATGTTTTTATTAGGGACCCCTTTAGAGCCGCCTCGAGCACAGATGGTACATAAAATGACTTCTGCCACCTTACACTCCCTCACAAGATTAAAACTTTTTCAATTCGGTCAAATGCGCTGTAAGCCAACTGACAACATACAAATGATCGTCATAAAGACGCAGAGCGACAGGATCCTGCAAACAGCCACGCTCAACGCCAAATCGAAGCATGCGTTCTTTGTAATTCCAGTTTGTATCAAACTTGAACACACTTCCCTGCTGTTTATCTATCAAATAAAAACCACTTTCACATGCAACAAGATCATTGCACACTAAGACTGGGAGAACAGAGTGGTGTTCAACTCTTTCTGTATCCAAGGAAAATGAGGTGACACAACCGAACTTGTTATTATCAATAACATAAATGACACCGTCAAAATATCGGGCGAAATGCACTTGCGGCACAATATCTTGAGCAACTAGCCGCCTTGACTCTTCTTCCCAAAGCTTCCCTGTATAATCGAGAAAAAATGTTTTTCCCTTGTATGCAAACACTAGAATGACAGGCTGTTCATGCTCAAGAAACTCCCACTCACCGCCATCTCCCAGCCATGCTCCCGGAGTGTAAAAAGAACCGACAGCGACTCTACCGTCATGCTGAATATCTATCTGAGTAGGAAGTCCTAACCGCCAATGCTGTTCTGTTCCATCATTGGCTCGATAATGCACATTTTTATCATCAGAAGTAACCCACCAGAAACCATCCGCACACTGCATGTAATCCCAAGGCTTATTGCCCTTAAGAATAGTTTCAGCAACAACACCTTCTGTAAGACTCGCAGGCAGGTCACGGTCAATAATCATCTGGAGATAAAAATTAAGACGTTGCGCTCGCATACGTATAGAACGCTTTCCAGATGGCGTAAGGTGGTTAGACATCACTTCAGACATGCGGAATGCAAGTTCAGCCCAGTTTTCAAACTCAGGAATAGAAGCGCATCCGTTCATTATTTTGAGTGCAATTAAATCTATCTGTTCTTCCTGCTCCAAATTTCCAGAAGACAAGAGTTCCGCTGCAACTTGTGCAGCTGTTCGTGGATCAGGATCACCGGAAATCTGCACAGCATCTCCCGGCATAATATCGTACCACGTCAAGGAGTTCTGCGCCCCATCAACAAAATCCGTATATGAGATACATAATTGTGTCTCGCACATACTCTCTTTATTCATACATCACCGATTTCACGTAGTTACAACTCATTATATCTACGGATATCCTTAAAATTGTTCAATGGCTCAAACCTACTGCACTGGGTACAGTTCGATTTCTGAAATTCCGTTGAGTTCGCCTTTCGAAGCAAGAAATGTAATTCTGTAATACCTAAGCGAATCTTCATTTTGCATTACAAAAGCAGAAGGCTTTGAGGGGTCATGACTCAACATCACATTGCTACGGCTATCAATCTTTTTCCAGACATCACCGTCTGTCGAGCCTTCCACAACCCAACTGTATTCCGTGCCAAGTGCAACTCCCATGCGATTCATTGCTACCATTCGATACACTCCAATGCGCGGCATATCGTCAGAAGAAAAAGCAAAGAGCACAGAAAAATTATCTTCTGCATCCCATGTAATTCCAGAACCATAGTCCATATCTGCAAGCCGCCAAACAGGCATAGTATCAATGCGTCCTTTAACAGCTGCACTTGGCGCTCTGTTTGGCCATGTTTCCATCTGCCCTGTTAACGCTACCTTCGTATTAGGAGGAAAATCTTTACTAGCTATGGAAACAATAGAGGTATGGGCAGAATTGTCAGAAATAGCCTGCGAGATACCTTTCACATACCCTTTTTTTTCTTTTTCAGGTTCAATACTCAATGCAAACGGATGAGGCACGCATTCGTTAAATTGCACCTTCCAGTACAGTTCCTGATCCTCAGTGGCATACAAAAGCGGAAGACCTTCAATATACTCACCTAGGGGTTTAGCACCTTCTACTAACTCAACTTTTCCCAATTCCTGAATAGGAACTGAAATAATCGGCTGCATGCCTACATACAAAGTATCAACAATCGGCTGTGATGAATCAAGCACCCACCAATTATGGGGAAGACGTACACTAGGAGCATCGCCACCTTGCCTGTATACTTGGTATCCAAGTTTATTCCTCAGCTGCAAATATGCAAAATCACGCGCAGGACTCCATAAAACCCATGTGTTATCCTTCGGCAATGCGTTTACATTATCTGGAAGTAGCAGCACCTTTGCGTCAGTTGCTCCCCGTAAATTAAGTAAAGCCTGTAGTATCGGCTTCATTACAGGATCTGTAGTCATCACCTGTTCATCATTATCGATAACACTCGCTCCGTGTTTCGCAACAAACTCAACAGCCGGAAACACAAACGCAGGACTGGTTACAAATGCCCATCCCACTGCGCCGAAAGCAATCATCCCGAGTGCCCAACCATGCTGTAATGCAGGTTGCTTAACAGCAGGTTCTTTTCCAGGACGCAACAGTGCTAATGATGCTATAAGAAATGTAACACCAATCAGGTAATTACGCTCCTGCGGCAGGAACAAGCAACCAACACTGAACATTACCAATACAGCAAGGAGAGCCAAAGCACGATAATTCGTGTCACGCCCCTTCGCTAATATACTATCAGTCGCAGCCCTCCACGCAGCAATAAAGCACATTGCAAGTAGTGCCAAAAGCGCAGGAACCCCTGCCATTAAAATAATATCGAGGTACAACACATGAGTTGAGTAGGTGCACCTTGCCCCATTGAATACTGTACCCGAAAGAGGCAATTCCAATAGACCAATTCCACTACCGGTCCAAAGCAATGATGGCAAAAGTTTAAGACCAGACATAGCGAGCAGTGCACGGTCAGAATTCGCCTGAACAAAACTCTGCACAGCTTCTGCACTTTCAACTGCAACATTCGCGGGCTTTAAATAAAAAATCCCCGAAGACATGAAACTCATGACCAGCACTGCACTAAGCAGCAGCATATAATTCCGCTGACGGAGCGCCCCGATACACACTACAAACGAACCTAGCAGCAGTGCTAAACTTAATGCTCGTGTACCGTTTATAAAAATTAGTCCAACCAAAAAGGCTACAGCCAACCCAATCTGCCACTTACTTTTTGATGAATTTTTTTGTACTAGAGCAAGCATAACCCCGCTTATCAGCACAAGAGCATATGTTGCTGGAGCGTGATAATAACTGGTACCACGAACACGGTAAAAATAATTCGTCAGATCGGGTGCATCAAGAACATACGAAAAATCACCGACAATCCACTGGATGGCTACGATACACCCCGTAATAAGTCCGCCTGCTCCTGCCCATACCAAAAGGCGGCGTACATCGGCTTCACTGCGCACAAGAAAAACTGGCAGCACAGCCCAGTAGACCCATGTTGCCCAACCGGATGCACCGGTAATCATCTGTGCAAAATGACTTTGCTCACCACGGAAAAGAAGATTTACCCCCAGTGCAAACAGTGTCCAAATCCAGAACACGAGAGCACTGCCTGTATACATTCCTACAAGGCGATCACGTTGCCAATTCATACCAGTTGCTATGCAACACAACCCAGTTGCACACATCATATCAAACAGCAGCAACGCACTATCTGAAAAAACGGTCAGCGGCTGACCATACACATCTGTCAGTGCATGAATAATGTGTGCGAAGGGGTGCTGAACCAAATTACTACCCCATGCACCAAGGGAAATCGTTCCCAATAATGCAAATACTACACAAACAGATTTGCGCATTGCTGATGGAGGCAAGGCAGCAAGCAATACCATTGCAGCAACAAGTCTAATTGCTCCCTCCCAAATAGGAAGCAAAGGTAACGCGATGGCACCACAAAGTATAAAAGCTAATGCAGAAAGAAGAGGTGCGCGCAAATCAGAAAAGTTCACTAACAGTTTCATAATGTTAACAACTCAACACCAAATCCGCCGGAACGCCCAGCACCGCCAACGCCCACAGTCTCAACAGCAGAAGGAGGTAAAGTCTGGTTATCGAGCACATACACCCAATGTTCGCCCTTTTCCACAATATCTAAGTTATCATGATAGTATCGCCCATCGCGTGTTTTGATTGCCAAGAAGGGCTGAGGACCAAACAGGGAGCCGGAAACCAAACGTACATGCACGCGCTCTTCGATAAGTTCTATCGAGAATTTAGGGGCAGGCATACACAGTTCTGGTTCGTAGTTTTTAACATGAGCCTGAGCCGCTTCTTCTGCGCCAGAAAAACGGATTTTTACATCAGGAAATTCATCACGCTTGCTTGCAATCAAGGAGCGAACATACTCAACATCCAAACGAAGGTCGCGGTAGTCATGGTCAGCAAAAGAAACAATGGCAGAGCCATTGTCCCGCGCTTCTTGAAACGCTTCTGCGATATGTTCGGTTGTCAATAGACGAAAGCGGGTGCCCACGTTCAAACATCGGAAAACCCAGCGTCTACAACTGCCTTCTTCTTGGTAATCATCATGATGTGGATGGTAACCAAGCCACGACTCCGGTGCTCTACGCCAATCTCCGAAGCGCCCCAGCATAGTGTCACGCTGCAATTTTTTATCTTCACGAATAGACTGATTAGCGTAGTCAAACGGAATCCACTGCTCCATAAATGCATGAGCATCTGGTCTTTCGGAATGGAATCCAGGACGACTCGTGGTCGGGAACCATTTATTATCAATAATTCTTCGTGCAATAATATAAAGTAGCACATCCATATTATTGTTATATGATGTAGCAGCACTTAACGGTTTTCTATCAATGGAAAGCGGGTGGAAATGCCAGTTTATCTCATCTTGTATGCTATCTGTTTCCGCAAGCATATCCTTGTAAAAATTGAATACGTTTCCATACCCGATATCTTTATGACGCGGGTTTTCAGAGAAACCAAGATGATCAACGCAATGCCAGCTATAAACCCAGCCTCTGCCGAAATCATCTACCATCTTATTACGGAATGATGGGCTGAGTGCTTCATCCAACATGGTCTGAACATCGTGCCATGTACGGTTATAGTTCAATAACTGCGGAGAAAGAACAGCAGCAACTTGTTCTTCAGCACCATCTAACGGAATTTCTTTATTCTGCAACTGCGCTAGAGTCGTTCTTGAAGGCTTAAGCCAAATATCAAACAACTCTCCAACACGCTGGAATGTTGCGGACAAATCTTCACTGAGCGGACCTTCAGTATCAATACAATGTACTATATGTAAAACAGGATTATCCAAGAGTTCTCTCCCTCATTATGATTCTGTTATTTGGCTGTCCTTGCAAGAACCTCTTTTTCAATCAGGCGACAGACATTTTCCGTCGCAAGTCCCGGCTTTGGCAAAGCATCACGCAATGCTGCCAGACGCGCTGATTCTTCCGGATCGAACAGCAAGGTTTTCAATCCTTGCTCAGCATCATCAAGAGAGGGTACAGCCAGTGCCCCATCATCCTGCCCATACGTAACTACATTGCTGTAACAGGAAATAGTCATGACTAGAAGCGGTTTTGAAGACAGCAGAAGCTCCCAGCCCACTGTTGAGGTAAGCGTAACACCGACATCACACGCATGGATAACGTGTGCGAGAGGCTCATGGGCATGACTTTGCAGTACCCCATCCGGCAATACTTCCTTGCTGGCATCGGTACTGCTCGGGTGCAGCCGCACAACCAATTTCCACCCGTTCTTTTGGCAAACATCAGCAAGATGGTTACGAACACAGCGAGGCAGTTCCGGATTTGATGGTTCCGGCTGTTCTGCCCAGAAAATCAGAACATCATCCGGTGCAACGCCTCGTTCTTCACGCCATTTTCTCCCTGCAACAGGAAGAGACGGATCAACAAGCTGATCAAAAATAGGACTGCCTGTAAGAAAAATATCTTCACGCTTACGACCTGCTGCTACCAGACGATTGGCAACATCCGGGCGGGCAACAGACACGACATGCCCGTTGTCCGGTCTGCTAAGCCATGACTCTTCCAATAATCCGAAAAGATCAACCATACACAAACTCGGAATTCCAAGCTGATATGCCGCACGCAACGCTGCTTTTTCCATGCGTGGAGAGTTAGTTGCAACAACAACATCAGGCTGCTCTTTTTGTAGAACGTCCCGCATAAAGCGGACAGGACAAAACGCATTAAGCCCGTCGCGCTCGTAGCGTTCCCATGCAGCGTCTTCCCCTATCTCCTGTGCAAGATCACAAAACAAGGTTCCAAGATAAGCAATAGACTGATCTCGTGTAATGCCTTTTCCATCTGTGTGATGACGCTGTGCAAGGCGATTTCCCCACAGTTGGATGTGCGGATCAGCCATATCAACATAATCAATCACTTTCACATGAGGTGTCTCGGCTCGTTCTGCTACGCTGCCAGCCGTTGTCAACGCAAGATAAAGACATTCATGTCCCCGCTCCTTCATGACTTTGAGCACAGGAAGAATTGCCGTGACATGCCCACCGCCATACGAGCAAAATAAAATCTTCATTATGCCTCTTCTTCAGTGAAAAGATAGTCGCTAAATTCACGAAGCCATATTTCAAAAGCCATTAACGCACGGATTTCGCGGGTATAGTTTGCAGTACCATTGCAGTGATCTTCCAGCATTGTTGCAACGTAATCGTAATCAAACAAACCACGGCTTGTTGTCTGGTCAGAACACAGCAAATCATTACACATATCAGCAAGATCAGTCTTAAACCATTCACCTATCGGCACGGTAAACATCTGCTTTTTTCTATACGCAAGTTCTTCACCGATTAAAGGAGTAACAGCTTTTTTATAGATAAACTTAGTTACACCATCGTTCAGTTTCAAATTCCCCGGCATGGCGAATGCAAGCTCCATCATACGATAATCCAAAAATGGAGCACGGTTTTCCAATGAAACAGCCATGCCCATACGGTCCGGCTTGACAAGGTTATTCCCCGGCAGCAACAGCATCATATCGATATATAGCGCCTGATTAATGCGATCCATATCAACGGCTTTTTCGAACAGCGGTTCAACCACATCAAAAACATCCACTTCACCAAGTTCGTTTTTCAACTTTTCAGAGAACAGCTGAAGACGTGCTTCTTTTGTAAATAAGGAAATGTTATCCAGATAGTCCTTCTGGAACTGTTCATCCAGCAGCGCATCTGTCTGCGATGTAAAAAAATGACGATATTTATCGTAGCCAGCAAACAGCTCGTCTGCACCGTCACCAGTAAGCACCATCTTCACCTGCTCTGCCGCCAAACTGGCAACTTTGTAAGTGGGCAGGAAAGAAACATCACCATGCGGCTGGTCACAGTGTCGGGT
Source organism: Halodesulfovibrio sp. (assembly GCF_025210605.1). Classification (NCBI taxonomy): domain Bacteria; kingdom Pseudomonadati; phylum Thermodesulfobacteriota; class Desulfovibrionia; order Desulfovibrionales; family Desulfovibrionaceae; genus Halodesulfovibrio; species Halodesulfovibrio sp. Next base: position 110,714 of record NZ_JAOARI010000017.1, read on the forward strand.
AGCCATGGGCCAAAGCCCGATAAGGTTCGGCTCAACCTTTTGCATTACGTGCTCTGTCTCAAAACGGTCAGCAGCATCCTGAGCATAGGGAGATTCATCATATTTAGGGTCGTCAAAACCGATGCAGAAGGATTTCACCGGTGATTCAAGATGGCGGCTCATAATGCCTACAACAGTACTGGAATCTACCCCGCCAGATAAAAACGCACCAAACGGGACATCAGAACGCAAGCGTATACGGACAGCGTCATCCAAAACATCATTAAAACGCGCTATCCATTCTTCTTCGCTGTGTTTTTCAGAAGTCACCTGCGAAAGATCCCACCAGCAAGACTCTTCTATGCCCTGACGTGTAATCTTCAACCAATGTCCCGGTAAAACATGCTGAATGCCCTCAAACATTGTTAACGGTGGCGGGACGTAGTTAAAAGCTAAAAACTGGTTCAGAGCCTGAAAATCTACTTTTCTCTTACCGCATGATGGTAAAATAGATTTGATTTCTGATGCAAAAATAACCCTTCCCTCCTCATTGGAGAAGTAAAGAGGTTTTTCACCGATTCGATCACGAATCAGAAACAACGCATCAATACGTTTGTCATACACGGCAATAGCAAACATTCCGTTCAGTTTTGAAACGCCATCTATTCCGTCACGCTCATACAGTCGTAAAATGACTTCTGTATCACACGTAGTTTTACAGGGGTAGCCGTCTGCTGTCAGTTCTTCTGCCAGTTCTACATGGTTAAAAATTTCGCCGTTCTGAACCACGATGATAGACTCATCATCAGAAAAAAAGGGCTGCTGCCCATTATCGATATCAAGAATCGCTAAACGCTGGTTTCCAAGCCCAACAGCTGCGGAATCGTCATGATAGCAACCATACCCGTCCGGTCCACGGTGTCTAATTTCTGCACCCATCTGAGCCAGTTTGTCCGGTGCCATCGTCTTTTTTCCGAAATCATAATACCCAAAGATACCGCACATGCTAGTTGCCTCCCTCAAAAAATACCTGCTTAACTGTCAGCAGAATAATTTTAAGATCAAACAAAAAAGACTGATTAGCAACGTATTCCAAGTCTAACGCAGTACGCTGCTCTGCTGTTCCACCTGAGCGCACTAACGCCTGCGCAAGACCAGTAATACCCGGACGCACAGAGTTACGCAGCACCCATTGTTCTTCAGTATACTCAGCACGCTGTGCAGAAACATTCGGCCTTGGACCAACAACGCTCATTTCGCCTCTCAGCACATTGAGAAGCTGAGGCAGTTCATCAATACTACTCTTGCGGAGCACACGCCCAACACGAGTTATTCGAGAATCGTTTTTCTGTGTAAAATGAGGACCGCGTTCTGGTGCATCCGCAACCATAGAGCGAAACTTATAAATGGAAAAAAAAGAACCGTTAAGACCGACTCGCTGTTGCTTAAACAAGACAGGTCCCTTTGACTCCAGTTTAATCAACACAGCCACAACAAGCATGATTGGTGCAAAACATAATAAGGCACAACCAGATGAAAAAATATCAAAAGCACGTTTCATTACGACCTCTGCGCTACAAAATCTGTCACTATATTTTTTAAACGCAAACAATCTTCTTGTTGCTTTTCTGCATCACGCTGTATCAATTCTTTTTTTGCAGCTTGCAGCTTTTCCAATTCTTCTCGAAGAGTTTCAACAACATCTTCTTTCGAACAGCTCTCATCTTTCCTATTAAATGTACGGGATAAAATTACAGCCGAGGAACCAAGTCGCAAATGTTCTCCCAAGACAAGTTCTCCCGGAATAATCCCTTCTCCGACTCTAGCTATTCCACCAAAGCCAAAAGGAAGCCCTGCTGCTTTTGCCACATCCGCCAGTTTATCGACCAAACCATTAGCTAACGGTTCAAACATAAACTTCAGCTTCATATCCAAATGCAAGTCATTAAGACCAATGTAAATTTCTGTTACCCCAGGAATCGTAACAATCTCATCAATCTCTTGAGTGGCGCTATACGTTTCAAGCAACGGCATTACACCTGCACGTCTGCCCACCATTTCGGAAAAAGAACGTAATTCTGAAGCGTGATGAAACATTGGAAGCATCAAAATATCTGCTCCACCCTCAATGGCTTCGTCTATTTCCTGTTTGGTATTTTCATTCAACGGGTTCAAACGCACAAGCAATTCAGCTTTTGAAAGCCTTGCCCTTACCTTGGCAACATCAGCCATTGAATGACTACTAATGAAAGTGTCTAAATGCCCTTGACGTTCAAACTTGCCCAATTGTTCTAGATCAATAAAGATCCGACTAACACCAAATTGTTCAGCTTTTTCTGCTAAATCTGGTTCATTAGTTATCAAAATATATTTCATTATCTATTGCTCACCCAAGCTTTAACTTCATTTCTTAATTCAGTGTTGAATAACGCCATTGAAATCAATGTCAGCACAGCAGCACCACATGCCAACAACAAAGAAAGCAATGCCGAAAAACCAGCAATACGAATCTGGTAACTAGCACCAATTATCAATGCTGCTGCACAAACGAAGCTTGTCATAAACGATTTATCTAAAATAATAAAACTCAAACTAATACGTTCTTTTTTCAGGCAATAAACCTGCAAAACACATATTACCCCATAACTAAGAACCATTGATTTCATCAACGCTTGCAGCCCAGTACCTAACACACTAAACTGACAAAGGATAAAAAATAAAAACAAACCTATTCCGTTTAAAATCAAAGGAGTAATTGTATTCTTGCGAGAGTTGAAAACAGCAGTCAAAAAATTAGAAAGTCCCTGTAAAGGAAGAGAGACTAGACCAATCGCAGTCAAAGCAGAAATAACAGCGAGGCTATCTGCCTCCATGTTGCCATGCCCATAGACAAGCTGAACATATGCTTCACTCAATTCAGCTAACGTGATTGCAGCCAAAATAGATAAAACCAAAGTAAGTTGCACACCATAACGAATTAATCGCTGATGCATGGCATTATCTTCACCCGCACTTTGGCATAATTTGGGAAAAAAAATGATAATAAGGAATGTGACAGCGATCGAAAGAGGGAAATCAACAAGCCGCGTGGAAAAATTAAAGATTGCAACGCTGCCTGCATCTCCATATGACGCAAAACATCTCGCAACCACAGGAAACAATAGCAGCACGCTTCCTGAAAGCATTGCCTGTCCATACCGAGTGAGCAGATCTTTCGTCAGCAATTTTGGATATAAACTCGAAAAAGGATGCCAGCAGGGGCGAACAAGCCATAGTTGACTGCCCAAACGCAATACGCCCCCCAGTAGCACAAAAAGAGCAAGTGAATATAAGCCGCCCTTTCCATAGTACTTCAAAAGCAATCCGATAATAATCGAACAGTTAACGATCAATGTCCCCAGCGAAGCTACCGCAAACTTGTTTTGGGAATGCAAATACGCTGTAACACCACCTGCAAGTACTGTTAAGGGAATCAGCCAGACTACCCAGCCGACAGCAACTGACGCTTTTTGTAACTGATCCGCTCCAAAGCCCGGGACAAGCGCATCGACCAAAAGACCTGTTTTCCAGTGTAGCAAAGCAGCCACACAAAGAAATACCCCGCCAAGAACCATCAAAGATTGATACAGAAGCTTACGAGCAGTTTTCGGCTGCTGTGTAAATTCCGGAATCAATACAGCTCCCAGTGCCCCACCCATTAAGATATTTACTAACAAATCGGGAACGGTCAGCATTAACACTGCAACATCAGTTTCTGCCGTCACACCGTAAGTCATTGCTAAAATAGTCTCACGGACAAAACCAGACATTCTCCCCAGTAACAACCCGAAACTTATAACAAAAGATGACAACAAGAATTTTTTTATCATTATGGCACAACTTTCTTAATTCGTTCCTAAGAATATATTGAAGTATCAACTTGAGCTACCGCTCTGTAATTTCATTAACTTTTGCTGACTCGAGCTCAAAGAACTTACGAAAAAACGTAAACATTGTTACAAATCGCCCCCCGACTTCTACAAAGTCACCACATAAACTGCAAGGCGTTACCTGCGTCGAACGCTAATAAAAAAATATGTTAAATTCTGACATACAAGGTTTAACACTATTCCAAACTTCTTTGATTAACTCGAAAAAATAAAAACGCTACCCAGCAATGAGCTATAGATACGATCTATTTCATGCTCTTCAACCAATCCCATATCTTTCCGAATAAATACAACAAATTCATCACGCCATAATTCATACGCATTCATTGTAAAAACGTCAGATAACCAGATTAGATACTTAAAAGCATGCAGTTCCAAACGACCTCATATACGCGGACTGGAAACATTGCCTAAAGATGTTGGGGGTAAACCATTTGGTATTAGCGAATTTCGCTCATCAGCAGCCAGCCCTGCAAAAATTGTGGCAATAATGATGTAAAAGCGATGTGATACATCAAAAACGTAAGCTAAAAGAGAGAGGTATTAGCATAAGTTGCTCTGTAGTATCAATTCACACAACAGATAACACCATTAAACTTCTCGATTCACTGGTATCATTGTAATAAGCTGGAAGCTTAGAAGAAGAAAAGAAGGGTAAGAGAATAGAGTGAAATCTTTTTCAAGGAACTTAAATCTATTAACTAATAAACACAAAAAAAGCACTTACGAAAACGTAAGTGCTTGATTTACTGTGGCGTCCCCAAGGGGATTTGAACCCCTGTCGCCTGCGTGAAAGGCAGGTGTCCTAGGCCAGGCTAGACGATGGGGACGCGTCAAAAATATATATTTTCTTTTAAATAATGTTGTACCTACAACAAGCAACTATCTGCACTCTCTCTCAACCTAAGAATTTTTATATAAAAGAAACTCGGTTAATCTTACAGAATTGTCTGTTTGCCATACTGCAACAACACTATATATATTGTAAGAAAAAAATGGCTGGGCTACAAGGACTCGAACCTTGATTAACGGAGCCAGAACCCGTCGTCCTGCCAATTGAACGATAGCCCAACAAGTGAGAGGTGTATTTATGGAAATTGCTATTTCTTGTCAATACAGAATTTTAATTTTTACTCATTTTTCAACCTGCCCTGCATTGCACTTCTTACAAATCCACCGTAGTTCATAGCACCCTCAGTCAATTTTCTCTAAAGCAAGGACACACCATGACCACAAAAGACACAAGCCAGACCACCTCTGTTACGCAGTCAGACTCCGAAGAAGCTCTGCACCTATGCCGTACGTCCTGTTTTGTAAGCAACCACACCCAGCTGGATGTCGACAGAACTCGCAGAACTGGTTGTCCTGAAATAATTTTTTGTGAAGGGAAAACCCCTGAACAAACAACTACTATTTTTCAAAAAATGGTCGAAGTCTATGGAGAATGTCTGGGAACTCGTGCGACAGAAGCACACTATCACGCCGTAAAAAAAGATCTTCCAGATGCACAGTTCTGCGCTGTTGCTCAAACCCTATTTGTACAAAAGGCGGACAAAGAACGCTTTGGTTGTGTTCTTGTCATCAATGCAGGTACATCAGATCATGGCGTTGCAGAAGAAGCAGCATTAACAGCAGAATTCCTCGGCAGTAATGTCATACGGCACTTTGACTGCGGTGTGGCAGGAGTACATCGAGCACTGACCGCAGCAAAAGACTTCTCAAAAGCCTCTGCAATAGTTGCTGTAGCTGGGATGGATGGCGCTCTGCCAACAATTGTTGCAGGACTTAGCCCAGCACCAGTGATCGCTGTTCCTACAAGTATTGGCTATGGCACAGGGCTAGGAGGAGTCGCTGCCCTTATGACCATGCTTAATGGGTGTGCTCCCGGTGTATCCGTGGTCAATATCGACAATGGATTCGGTGCAGGCTACCAAGCCCACATCATCAACACCATGGCGTCTAAGACATTATGATATCAACATAACAACATTACAAACGCCTATTTTATTGGCAGCACTTTTCTACGATACTCTAAAGTTGGCAACCTGTTCAGCACATTCCCACGCACATTACTACCCAAAAGCCCCATAGAAAAAAGCAACACCCGTAACCATTACGGTACAGCACTCTTTTTTCAATCTACTTACCAATATAGACTGCACTAATGGATTTTCTTCCATAAATTCTATCAATTTGGTACAGCAGTTGCTTCATCCCGCTATGTTCCCGCAATACCCCTACGCTATTTGCTGCTTTCAGGCTGTAAACACCGTTCAAAAAAACAGCATAGCAAACACATGGCTAACTATACAATGTACACTACTATTCATATGAATGCAGGTTCATCTCTATGAAAAAACTCACTCTACTTATCACCTTCTGTGTATTGCTTATGGTGCCATCACAACATGTTTTCGCAAAAACAATGCGGTTAGGCTATCTCGAGGCTGGTTCATTCTGGACATATACAGCAAGCGCTGAAGCCCTCCTCGCTGCGCTGAAAGACCCCGGTCTTGCCTCCAAAATGAACTGGCATAATACCGTTACTATACCGGACAATGCCTACTTCAGCCCCGGTTGGGGAAATATTGACGAACTACGCAATGCTGCCGCAACCCTGATGCAAAGAACAGATCTTGATCTTATTCTTGTTGCCGGAACTGATGCGACCACTGCTATTTTAGAAAAAAACAACGGTAAAACCCCAATAGTTGCTTTTTCGGTCGCAGACCCTGTCCTCTCTGGTTTTGTAAAAAGCAGCCACGACTCAGGCGTAGACAACTTTACTGTTCGCATTGTCCCCGGTCGGTATAAACGCATGTTTGATGTGTTCTATAGCATTGCAAAGTACAAGCGGCTCGGCATTATGTACCACAATTCCCCCAGCACTATGTTGTTTTCAAGTGTACAAGATGCACGGGCTGCCGCAGCAGAAAACGGGTACGAACTTGTTGAGTATCCGTACTTGCCGGAATCAGAAAACACTGCTTCCTGCAAAAAAGGACTCAAATTTTTGCTAGACAAAAACATTGATGCCTTTTTCATAGGCTCCTTACTTTGCTTTGACTGGACAAAAGCTGACGTTACACCGCTTATCGATACGTTAATCGATCACAATGTGGTTACTTTTGCACGCGAGGGAACCCCTCTCGTTAAGCGCGGTGGATTGATGGGCTTTTCCACAATTAGTTTCTCAAAACGCGGACGATTTCTTGCGGAGCGCGTTATCAAGATTTTACAAGGAGCCTCTCCTCGCTCCCTTTCGATGATTGATAACGCGATCCCAAAAATTTCATTAAATCTCCTGACAGCTGAAAAAATCGGATTCAATCCCCCTCTGGATCTGCTTGCAGCCAGCGATGAGGTCTTTCTTTCCATCGACGGATCTTGCGTAAATCAATCAAATTCTAATCAATCATTTTACACTGAACAGGAATAGTTATGCGATTTATTGTGCGAGGGGCTCAACATGAAGACCTTCAGGAATTGTGTCGCTTAGCAGTTCAGGCTCCTTTATTAAGCCTGCAAGCAAAGCCGGATATTTTAGCTGAACGAATTGAAACCAGCATCCAGTCTTTTGCAGAAAAGCTGCCGCCGGAAGCATCCATCTATCAGTTTGTATGTGAAGATTTAGCAACGAAAAAACTCGCCGGAGCATCTACGCTTTTTGGGTCATATATATCCGAATCCAGCCCGCAACATTATATTGAGGTTATTGATAAGGATGAATCCCAGCAATACCGAAGAGGTGTTGAGACCAGACGTTTCAGCGGTCTGGGAGGACTCCTTGTAGACAGCATGTTCCGCAATACACATTACAAATTAGGCTCCCAGCTGAGTCATGTGCGCATGCTTTATGCAGGTATGAGACCGGAACGTTTCACGCCTACCCTTGTCTTAGAACTGCTCGGCAAGGTTAATACAAAAGGACAGTCCTACTTCTGGAACTGTTTTGGAAAAAAATTTACTGGGATGGAATTTTCAGAAGCTTTTGAGCGGATATGTTGCAATGATCGAGAATTTATCGACATGTTCCCAAAAGAATACGAATTGCCGCACGGCTGCTCCAAGGCACGTATCAGTGAGAACTCTGTCCCCTTGTCTTCCCGCGGCTCACAATGCCTTTCTAAACGGCTGGGTTTCACATTTCAAAATAAAGTCGACCCAGTAGACGGTGCTTTGTACTACAGCGCAGAATACTGCAATCTGGTTCCGCTGCAAAAAGCTGCATGGTACTCCTATAAGCAGGGGAACATCAAAGGCAATCTGCATTTACTGGCGACGCTCACGAAAAATGGTGAGTTCTACGGAGCCATGACACACTGCGGCTTTCAAAACGGAACAGCTGTTATTCGCAACAATATATGCGATGCCCTGCGGGCAGCAGACAGTGGATCAATTTTCATTGCCCCGCGCTGCTAAATGCAGCTGCGCAAGGCTCCCGTTTCTGGATTGGCGGGAGCCTTCCTTTTTTCAACTGGATGGATGCCAACGACATCACAAAAAGCTCTGCTCAGAGCCTTTATATCGAAGTACAAGCATCGTGATGTCATCCGACTGAGGTGCACCGTCGCTAAAGGCATCAACATCCTTCCGGACTTCATACAACAAGTCACCAAGACGTAATGAACTTTTTGCTTCCATCAAAGCCAAAAGACGATCAGTACCATAGAGCTCTTTTTGCTTATTCATAGCTTCAGTCACGCCGTCTGTGTAGATAAAAAGGGTGTCATTTTTCTCAAGTTGCAATTCAAAAGACGTGTACGTACTACCTTCCATACCACCAACAACTAACCCGCTGACACCGTGTACGTTGTGTGGCTTTCCATTATGCACAAGCACAGGTGGCAAGTGACCACCGCTTGCAAACTGCATTGTGCCAGTAGGCACATGCAATACTCCAATAAACAGAGTAACAAACATACTGCGAGGGTTGTCCTGACTTAATACATCATTTATTTTTTCCATCGCAACATGCACCGGTACGCCTTCCTGCATTGTCGAGCGAATCGTCGCAACCGTAACAGCCATGTACAAAGCAGCTGGCACGCCATTATCTGAAACATCACCTACAACAAGGCAAAGATGGTCATCGTCCACAAAAAAGAAATCATATAAATCGCCTCCAACTTCTTTTGCGGAATCAAGAGCAGCATACAAAGTAAATTCATTACGATCAGGGTAGGCAGGAAATGTTTTGGGCAGCATTCCTTCCTGAATTTCACGAGCAACAACAAGTTCGCTTTGAATACGTTCTTTGGCAGCCGTCGCAGCCATCATGGTAGATACGCTTTCGTTCAGCTCCTCACACATAAAACGGATAGAGCGTGCAAGGTCACCAACTTCATCAGTACGTTTGACAGGCAACTCAGCAGTAAGTTCGTTAATAACATTTTGCTCTGTGAAGTCCTGACGGGGCAAGCGCAGTGCAAAGTTTGATAACATCTCTATGGGTTTTATCAGACGCTGTGCAATAAATAAGGCAAAAAGAAAGCCCCAAATAGCAATAAAAAAAATGATTGCTACTTGCTGATTAAACAGCGTGTAGGCAGGCTTCTGAATTTCTGCAACTGGTGCTGCAACAAGTACGTACCAGTCCAGCGGACGTATATATACAAATCGGAACTCTATTTCACCAGCTACCGGATCATTAATGGTCATAGTTCGATGTCCGCTACCCGCAGCGTTAATAATCGCCGCCTGCACAGATGTATCCGGCTGTTGCAATGATGTATTAATCATCACCTCTCCCGTACCGGAAAAAAGTGTGATGTAGCCCGTTTCGTATACAGATATTTTGGAGAATGTGGCAGCAAGCGATGAAATTAGCTTAGAGAGCTGCACGTCTGCGGCAGCTTGAATATCTGCCAGCGAGGTAAACACTCCGATGGACCATCCTTTACTGACCATCGGAAAAAAGAACACTAACGATTTTGCTTTCTCTGTAGAACGTGCATGTTGAAATACAGTAAATTCGCCATCAGGCGGTAAATTCTCTGGAACAGCGACCTGTGCAAGGTCTCGATCTTTCATATCTTGTATATTACAAAGAGAATATTTCGCATCTATATCTACAAGACCGGAAATTAAATCCCCTTTGGTATCATAAAGAAAAACACGCGTCGTATTTTTAGATACACTATTCAATGAATTTACCATTTTAACAGCAGCATTGACATTGCTGTCTGGAAGTTCATTTAAAAAAGTACTGACGCGAACAGCTGTTTGACGTAAATTTGCTTTTCGTTCTGTTACAGTTGTAAACTTGGAAGAAAGCAGACGAGAATAACTGCTGTCGATATTCAGTTCTACTAGATGAAGTATATTAGAAAGAGAACGTTCTTCTGCATTACGCATTGCAACAACAACACTTGCTCTTGTTAAATATATTAATGGCAATGCAGCCACCGCAATAATTAGCACTAATACAATTGTTGTTCGCGTCCTGATCGATTTTATGTATTTCATACTTGGCAACAATGTTTACAGAGTATTGGTTAATTATATAAGGTTACCCTTTTATTTCCCTTACAACAGTATTCAAACATCCGCAAAGCATATATAAGGGGTACGTATGCAACTTAATGTCACACAAAAAGATGATTTCTTTATTCTACAAGTAAACGGTCGTATGGATGCCGCTAACTCAGTTCAATTCGAAAATGAATGCATGGCTCTTTTTGAAAATGGAATGCGCTGCGCTGTCGTAGACTTAGGTAAGGTTGAATATATCAGCTCCGCTGGTCTCAGAAGCATTCTTGTTCTTGCAAAAAAGCTCCGGTCTGAACATGGAGAGATTCGCTTTTGTGAATTACATGGAATGGTTGAAGAAGTTTTTACTATTTCCGGATTTAACAGCATGTTCGCCATTTATGATAGTTGCGATGCAGCATTAGCAAAGAGAGCATGACACTATGAGCGACATTCTGAATCTTCCAGCATCACTGGAAAGCCTTATTCCGCTTCATAAATTTATTTCCTGCAAAGCAGAAAATGATAAGATACCTGCAATGCAGGTTAAACGTATCGAACTCGTCATCGAGGAGCTTATAGTCAACCTTGTAGAACACGCCGACCTAAGCAAAAACAGTAATGTTTCTATAAAATGGAGCATTGAAACTGATGCCCGAACCAACAAGCGGCAGTGTGTACTACATATTCACGACTGGAGTCATGAATTCAACCCGCTTACCGCCCCGCCCCCAGACATTAGCGCCGACATCGACCGCCGTGCTATCGGCGGACTCGGATTGCATTTTGTACGCACCATGAGTGATGCATGTGTTTACAACCGATACAACAATACCAACATACTTCGATTAGCATTTAATTTACCGTGCGAATAAGCTCCGAATGAGGAAGACCCATGCCCGCTACTGAACCTACTGTTTTTACGCATCTACTTGCTGTATGTGATTCCATTGCTCAGGGAAGCTACGATCAAGCGCGAGATCTTTACCAACTAACGCAGACGGAAACTACTCCCGCGATTGTTTCAGAGCTGGCAGAAGCTTTTGGTCTTATGCTGGTAAAGTTGGAAGCTCGAGAGTTTCACCTCGAACAAATAATCGAAGAACTCACAGCTACCCGCGACAAACTAGAGCAGGCACGGGCACTGCTCGCTAAAGAAAACACATCGCTAAAGCGCGACCTTCAAAACAAGTATGCAGCGGTTAACATCATTGGCAGTAACAGTAAGATGCAATCACTTCTCAAGCAGCTTGAGCGTGTTGCAGATGCTCCGGTAACGGTGCTGTTAGCCGGAGAAACCGGCGTCGGAAAAGATTTGCTGGCGAAAACACTACACTATTCAAGCACCCGTGCTTCGCACCCTTATGTAGCGCTAAACTGCTCTGCAATCCCTGAAACTCTTCTTGAAAGTGAATTGTTCGGTATTGAAAAAGGGGTGGCATCCGGTGTGAGTGCAAGAGTAGGCAGGTTTGAACAGGCAGACGGCGGGACGCTTTTTCTTGATGAGATTGGTGACATGCCACTCGCCAGTCAGGCTAAAATTTTGCGCGTCATCGAAAATGGAGAAGTCGAACGGGTTGGCGGTAGAGACACCATTACAATTAACACCCGCCTGATAGCAGCGACACACAAAGATCTGCAAGCCATGGTAAAGGAAGGTACATTCAGGGAAGACCTTTTCTATCGATTAAACGTGCTACAACTAGAAATCCCACCGTTACGGGAACGCCCTGACGACATCCCACTTCTGGTTAAACATTTTCTTGAAACTTCAGTTGTGCAGATTGGACGTGAAATTCGTGGACTTTCCCCTGAAGCTATGCACGCTCTGACCCAATATGACTGGCCGGGAAACGTGCGTCAGCTAGAGAATGAAGTAGCAAGAGCTGTTGTTCTTTCTCAAAATGAAACAATTGGCATCAGTGATCTTTCTCCGAAATTTGCTCCAGCAGCAAGTACTACACAACAACCTACAGCAGCAGGCATATTTGAACTTATGCCACTACGAAATGCAGAGATTCAACTAATCAGAATGGCTTTGAAAAAATCGAACAATAATAAGTCAGAAGCTGCGCGTATCCTTGGGATTTCGCGGGAAGGATTACGAAAAAAGCTCAACCGCTACAAGTTGTAGCAGTAAAAACTCAATGCAAAATCATCTCGAAAACAACTCGCAGCTATCGGCATCTACTGTAGCTGTACAAAAAAATTCTATTTAGAAAGTTCTGCATTGAGAATAACTGAATATTACATTCAAAACTTCACACTCAAGTTACATAGGACAGATCTACACCCACTTTGAATAAATACAATTAAGTTCGGGAAACTGCTTCTTCATTCTTTGTTTGCGCATCATAAAAAGTACGAAGCAATTCTCTCATTTTTTGTACCGATTCCCGAAATACTTTGCCGGATTGATCGTAGTTAGAAGTGCCAGCCACAGGGGCAGAAAATTCTTCCCCTAGACGCTCAAAAGGCAACGGCTCAAAAGCCCCTATCGCCTGAAAAGCAGCATCAACAAGTCTCTGCATAGACTGAAGCGACGTCATATCGTCCTGAATTTCACCTTCCTGCAACGCACTCATCTTGGTAAGTGCGGTTTGGACTCCTGCTTTAATTTTATCTCGCTTTGTATCATCAAAGCAATACGCTAAACCGTGCCGTGTTGTATCATCATGGGATGCAAACATCGAAAATGTCGCTCTGACAACCACCATGACAAGCGACGCTACGGCAACTGTCACAAGTTGACTTACTTGATTTTCTTCCTGCCCGTCCGCAGTGGAAACATGGAGTGAAGCCTGTTTAATGAGGGCTGTTATAGCCGCATGCGTTTCACTTCCAGCACTAACAGGTTCATGCTCAAAAATATGAAGCAATTCATCTACATGGGCAAAGACTTCTCTAGCTCCGCAAAAATCGAGATTACCAGATGGAGGAATAAGTGATGGTTCTCCCGCTTCATCAACACGAGTTTCACCACCCGTCACAGATTCTGTCCTCTGGATTTCAAGAGCCGCCGAAGCCTGCTTGCTTCCTTCATAATCTTTGGGGTTCAAAGAAATCCACTGCTTAATCTCAGCAATACTCATTGCTTCAAAATCCGGTATGACGTCGGGCACAACATGTCTCCTTTACATAACCGACCGTTACCAAGCCTTTTCTACCCAACCAATTGGCATGCAATAGCACTGCTCTTCAACGCTAGGTATCTCATAGTGATCGGTGATGTTACTCAATACGCTCGAGCATACTTTCAACACGTTTTCGTAACGGGGCGTACTGCGGACTGTCTCCAATCCGACTTAGAGTCAATGCTAACGCTTCGTTAGCTCCTTTCGTATCATTAATAGCAAGCATACATTCTGCGGCATGCAAAAATGGTGAGGGATCGCCTGTATCAAGCTTGCTCGCAATCACGTAATACAAACTGGCTAGCTCATAGCTCCCTTTTTTATAAAAACTAGAGGCAAACCCGAACATATATTTGTATTCAAGCGGGTTCAGCAAGCATAACAGGCTAAAACTCTGAATTGCATCATCATATGCTGCCTTTTGAAACTGATTAAATGCTACAGCATACATCGCTTCCATTTGCCCGTCTGTAATACCCAGCTTTTCTTTGACAATAACAGAACCTTGTATCGCCTGTGCTGCAATATCAGCGATGTTTTCTGCAACATGCTGCTCATCTTTACTATGTTGAGGCAAAAGTACCTCCTACATTGTGTACTGCCTTACTCTTTGCAGTGCGTTTACTGCACAGCAAAACTTCAACAATTACAGTATAAATTTACTGCATGGTTTAACCATACAACATTACAAGCTACATATAAAACACGACACTTAGATATACTACATATCCTTCAGATGTTGTTTTATATTTTTTCTTTTCGATGATAGCCAAATATTCTATATAAATTTAACCTATTACAACAAATAGGTTCTTTCTTACATGCACTTGAATAGCCTACGGGGCGTTCCACACAAACGCACATGAATTCCATACAGTTATTCATCAATACATTTATCCATTATTACGCCTTAACACCCTTCCTACTGTTCAAAAAAATCACAACATAGTAAAAAATATATTCTTTACTGTAGACTGTTTTTAATCTCACGCGTTACTACAATCATGTTGTGTACTACCCATCTTCTATAGTCCTAAACAATAGGTAGCTGAGGGCACTCACCGAAGAATTTTCTTAATATCCCGCTATCATTGCGTGATTAGATTTTTACCCACTATAATACTGATATACCGGTAAAATCACATTTACGTGACACCACGCATGCTATATATAACACCGAGATACGGTATGAAATAGTCCACTGGACAATACGGTAACATACTATCAGCCTTAGACACTGATGGCGCTTCATATGACAAAGGGGAGTCGAAGCTGCCGCAAGACTTTTCATAGATAAGGACCGTATACCTGCAAAGGGAGTTTTTTTGATGAAGAAAGATTGGACACCGGAACAAACAGAAAAACGCCGCCTTATTCTGGATGCAGCGCGAGAATTGTTTTCCAAAGAAGGTGTTGGCAATGTTTCTATGCGACGCATTGCCGCAAAGGTAAATTACAGTCCGGCACTGATTTATCGGTATGTAAAAAACAAAGAGGAGTTGCTGGACCAGCTCCGTGCAGAAGGCTACCAAATCCTTCTTAACCGTTTAGCAAGGCTTGAAGAAGATCCTGACCCGATTCAGCATTTATCCAACCTTGCGATTGAATACGGCAGTTTTGGTGTTGATTATTGGGAATATTACGATCTCATGTTCCACATGCCTATCCAGCTGACAGAAGACGGTCAGATGCCTGCAAAAGGATACGAAGCGGTACTTGGCATGGTTCAAGATGCCGTTAAGCGTGCCATTGATGCAGGACATTTTGCTGGTTGCAGCGTGGAGGATGCCATGTTTATGTCATGGTCTCAAATTCATGGGCTACTCAGTCTCTACATATCTGGTCGAACCACATTCCATGTTGGCGAAGAACGTGCCCGTGAACTGCTTCAGGAAATCCCACGGCACTTCCTGCGCATAGTCGCAACCGGAAAACAGTAACATCCGAAACTGAATCGAATCACTGTATAAGACGCGACGTCAGGTACTTCTTGATTCTCATCACCTAAGGCTGGTCAAAAGTCACTGGCAATATTGAGTGGTGATTACTTCAGCCTTGCTGGAAAATGTACGCGGCTGTCCAGCCCGTTAATACGGCTGGCAACTATACAGGTTTTCCCACAAAAAAACGGAGAAACACACTACCAACGTGTTTCTCCGTTTTGCATTATCTCTTAATAATATTAGCTGCACTGCACCCCGTGCAACACGGGCAAACTGCGGATTTGCGGATTTTCAATTTGGCTTTGAATCATCTCCGCTTGTTCCATCAGCCATGCTTCATTACTGCGGCTTAACCCTTTTTTCTGCAACAACGCGACCATTTCAATGCATACAGCCTCAACTGCTGCTTCTGCCCTGCTCACAATATCAGCACCCTGTGTCAGGTTTAACGCAAGCACATTATGAAGCTTTGCAGCAATGTGTTGACCATCCTGCAAGTCTTGCATTCCCCTGAATGCCCACTTGTAAAACGGCATGTACTTACCCTGCATAAGGTACAATGCCCCGATTGTTGATTCAACAAATCGAGAAGAGGCAAGAAGCGCTGCCGCTGTATCATTACGCTTCAACACACGCAGCAAGTTGTACTGTCCACTTTGCGCCATCGTGGCGAAACGGGCAGCAAGTTTTTTCTTCATGACATCTGTTGGATAAAAATCCAGCAACGTTTGACGGAAAGCAGAGAACTCACCGCATGGGTCGCTAAACACTTCTCCATTTGTTGCTACTGCAAAGAAATGCTCCGGAACAGTATACCACTGCTGCCAAGTTGATAACGGCTGGCTGCTGTTAATGAACTTTCTGTAAAAGCCTTCTATGGTAAACAACCCGACACGACCATTACGGAATTTAGGAGCCATACGCACCGTCGCCCCCCTGAATGTCGTTGGGAAACGGGCAAAAACAGGCTCCAACAAAGGCTCAATCTTTCCAGCTACTGCTTCCGGAACCCACACGCATATACCCGGACCCCAGTCATGATCTCGCGACAATTCATCATCAAAACCGAAGCATTCGGAGCCTTCACCAACCAAGCCTATCGCCATTTGATTAACGTAGCTTGGCAGCTCATTCCGCAACATTGGTGCAGCAACTTCATCATAAAAAGCTCTGGATAACTCTAATCCCTGCATAGGTAGCTCGCTTTTACTCTATGAGCTTTGATGAATTTTAGCACGCAAACGGCTTTCTAATTCTTCTAAAGTGCCCATTCCCATGTCTGCATAGAAATTAGCATAACGGGTACGTGCTAAATTTTCGCCTTTCTGCATCGCAGTATCTACACACTGGCGGTATAAATCGAGACTCCGTTCGGACAGTGTTTCCATCTCTGCTGGAAAATACATGTCAAAACGTGCGAGTGACTGAGGAAAAAGGAAAGGAAATTCTTGGAAAAGCTCCTGCATCCACTGACGTTCTATCGCCGTAATTGCACGAACCTTATCCATGTTCGGGGACACACACGGAATAAGATTATCCATACGTGCGTACTTTTCAGTCATTAAGTTACGCCCCATACGCTCTGCCTGAATCAAATCTTCATGGTATGAAGCAATGTATTCATCGGAAAGCACAGAAAATGTCATCCAGCGCCACTTGCGAAACATGTCCGGATCTTCTTGACAGGAAGCAGTTCCGCCTTCGTTTTTAGTATTTAAAAACATAACCAGTTCGCGCTCGATTACGTCCTTAATCATCTCATCTCTATTTGGAGTGGTTTGCATACCTCGATACCTTCCTGAAAATTAATACTGTCTACGCAGCACAAAGCTTTTACAGTCGAAAATTGAATGCCGCACATCATTACTAGGAATTTTTCCCAATAGCTGTACTAGTAACTTATATTTTTGTGAAGCGAATGAAGCGAATTACTACTTTTTCTGCTTATCGCTTTGCAATACCTTCATAAAAAGAGCCGCCTTACTGCTTCTTTGGATAAAGCACAGGCGACTCCTGTAATCAATACATAACGCTTACAAAAGGTCTGTTCTGTTATTGGATATACTCATTCCATCCCAATCAGAGAACACACAGTAATACGACAACATACCGTTTACAATATAGCTTGTAATGCCGTTACCGCGATTTTTGCTCCGAGAATTATCATCAGAACAAAGAAAAACTTGCGGTACACAGCTTCAGAAATAAATGTCGAACAATATATTCCTAACTTACTCCCGATCACTACAGCTGGAACAGACGCCGCGTAGATAGTGAGTGCAAAACTATCAATATTCCCTACGGCAAATTGTGTTGAAACAATAAGCACGCCAGTGAGAATAAATCCTGCACTGATGACAGCTTTCACTGCATTTTTCGGGCATCCGCAGTACGCAGTATACACCGCAAGCGGAGGACCATTAAAGCTGAATGCCATTCCAAGGGAGCTGGATAGAGCACCTGCTACATAACCCCACGCAGGATTAATCGTGCGCTGCTCCTTTGTTACCGAGTACAAGTTCCAGAGAGCATACACAGCAACAAACGCCCCCATACCAAGCCTAAGCAATTGTTCCGGTGCAAATTGTAATGCATATGCGCTCAGCACCACGCCCGGAAGTGCACCTATCAACAACGGTCTGGTATACCGCCATTCAATATGATTTCGATACACCCAGCCTGCATGGCAGTTAAGAGTAAGCACAATCATTGTGGCACTGGGTACCAAAACCGAAACATCTGTAACATAACTGATGATCGGCATTGCAACCATTGCTGCCCCAAATCCGGCAAGCCCGTTTACAAAACCGCCAACAAGCCACCCCATAGCAATAAAAAGAATATGTTCCATCGTGTCATTATACTAAAGTGTACTTCTAAATTGCGTGTGCAAAGATTCCCGCCAATGTTTCTCCTTGGAAAACAAAAAGATGTTCAAAGCGCAGCAGCGCTATGTCGAAACAAATTTTTTGCTCATACCGCACCAAGGTGAAAAAGGTGCCAGCAGCACAAGTTTACAATGTAGAAAGACACCCTAAGCTGCTGCGTCTTATTTTGAGCAGCAATATTGTTCCCATGCTTTAGCGACAACAAGTGTGGCAAGAACTGCGCGTTCCGGAATTGTTGCAGAAACAAGAAATTCTTCCACAGAATGCAGCTTTCCGCCTAACGGACCGATACCGTCGATAACAGGAATGCCTGTTTGGGAAATAATATTTGCGTCAGAACCACCGCCGCAGTGCGCACATTGAATGTCATAGCCATGCTTTGTGCCGACTTCCTTTACCATATCGTACAGCCCTAAAATGGCATCATTCGTAACCATTGGAGGACGCGCAGTCATTGTTTTTACTGAGCAAGTTGTTCCTTCAGTGAATGGTTTTGCCGCAAGCTCCTGCACCGCTTTCCACACATTGTCACCGCATTCTTTTTTGCTGTATCGAAACTCTACAATAGCGCGGGCTTTTTCAGCAACGGTATTGGCACCAACGCCACCCTCAACGGTTCCAACATTAACGCTGGTTCCCTGTTCGATATCATTCAAGGCTTCGTACGCTTGAATTTGGTGCGCTATTTCAAGAATGGCACTGGCTTTGTGTGCACCAACATTTCCAGCATGCCCAGCCTTGCCTGTGACTTCTAACTCAAATGTCATGCGACCTTTTCGTCCGATTACGAGTTCGCCGCCTTCTTTTGTAGATTCCAGAACAAACCCTGCAAAACTGTTTTCCGCTTCTTGCAAAATAAGTTCTGCGGAGTGTGTTGAACCTGTCTCTTCATCTGAGTTACAAATAAAAGCAATAGACATGTTCTGCAATAAGCCAAGAGCATCAAGCGCCTTTAACAGGTAGATACCCACAACCAAACCGCATTTCATATCCGCAACACCCGGACCATAAAAATTTGTGGCGTCCTGAGTGAAAGAATTAAATCCTAGCTCCGGTGGAAAGACTGTATCCATATGTCCACACATAAGCAGACCTTTTACACCGTCTTTATGCAGTTGTGTTTCAATAACAAGGTTGTCACCGACTTCTGTGCGCGCTTCACGGCGAACATGCAATCCTATGGACTCGCATTCCTGTTGAATAACTGTTGCAACGGCATCTACTCCAGATTTGTTTCCAGTATAGCTGTTTATCTCAACTAATTTTTGCAACAGCGAAACCATTTCCTGCTCATGCGCAGCAATAAATTTGCGAACTTCTGTAATCATCTGTCACTCCTTCCCTTTTCGCCATATCTAAAAAATGTAATTGTATTATAACCTTCAATGCCGGACAAACACCTATATTCAAAACACATTACCGCCGGAAACTCATCATTTTTCGGAGTGTCTCTTGATTCTCAAGATTTTCTTTCGTATAGTCAAACGATTTTGAGTGAGATTAACAAGCAAGGAGAGATTTATGCGTAATAGATTTATGGCTCTTGTCACCGTCTGCATGCTGCTGCTCGTGTGCGCTGCTGGTGCTTTTGCACAGACGCTGACCATCGGTCTGAAAGGTGAACCAACCTCTCTTGACCCGCATTTCCATAACGTAAATGCAAACAACGAACAGGCTATTTATGTTTTCGACAAACTCATCCGTCAGGATTCTCGTCAAAAACTTATGCCGGGACTCGCTGTTTCCTGGTCTCCAGTAAGCGACAACGTATGGGAAGTTAAACTTCGCGAAGGCGTAACTTTCCACGACGGTTCTCCATTTACCGCAGAAGACGTTAAATTTACTATCGAACGTATCCCGACTGTTCCTAACAGCCCGTCTTCTTACACTGCAATGGTCAGTGCCATTAAAGAAATGGAAATTGTGGACCCGCTCACCATTCGATTCCACACAGACGGTCCTTCTCCACTTCTTCCTCGTAACCTCTCTACATTCAATATTATTTCTAAAAAACATGGTGAAGGCGCAACAACTGCTGACTTCAACTCCGGTAAAGCCACCATCGGCACCGGTCCTTACATGTTAGTTGAATGGAAACGTGGTGATTCCATTATCTACAAACGTAATGACAACTACTGGGGCGAAAAAATGCCTTGGGAAACCATTATTGCTAAGCCTATTACCAATGATGGAACTCGTGTAGCTGCACTTAAATCCGGCGACGTTGATCTTATCAACTTTGTTCCACCGGCAGACGTAGCGCACCTTTCCAAAGATGCAAAACTCACCATGTCTAAATCTCCATCTACTCGTCTCATTTACCTGCACCTTGATTCCGACCGTGATGACAGCCCTATGGTAACTGACAACAACGGTAAAAAAATCAAGAACCCGTTGAAAGACGTACGAGTACGTAAAGCTATTTCCAAAGCAATCCACCGTAAAGCTATCGCTGCACGCATTATGGACGGTCTTGCTGTTCCTGCTGCACAGATGGTTCCTGAGGGCTACGAAGGTACAAGCAAAAACCTGAAGCCTGAAGAATACGACCCGAAAGGCGCTAAAGCTCTGCTCGCAGAAGCTGGTTACCCTGAAGGTTTTAAAATTACCATCCACGGTCCAAACGACCGTTATGTAAACGACGGCGATATTGCACAGGCTATTGCACAGATGCTGACTAAAGTTGGTATTAAAACAGAAGTAAACACCATGCCTAAGAGTGTATACTTCGGCAAAGCTTCTGCTCTCGAATTCAGCCTCATGCTCGTTGGCTGGGCTACCGACACCGGTGAGCACTCCAACTGCATAGCTGCACTGCTTCATACCTACGATAAAGAAAAAGGCTTCGGCTCTTCTAACCGTGGTCGCTACTCCAACCCTAAAGTTGACGCTCTGCTCGAAGAAGCTCTCGTTACCGTTGACCCTGTAAAGCATAACGAACTTCTTGTAGAAGCTGTTGAGCTTGGTCTTGGTGAAGTAGGCATCGTACCTATTCACTATCAGGTAAACGTGTGGGCTATGAAAAAAGGTCTCAACTACGAAGGTCGTGCAGACGGCTACACACTTCCACGCGCTATCAGCGTTGCGAAATAGCGTTTGAGTTGACCTAAACCACGACGCTGCCGTCGTGCATACATGACAAACAATCTGGATACGCGAACGACGCCTGTTCGCACTCAGAAAAACAACACAAGGTGCATACACGTACACAAGTTCACTTAGTACAACACACCGCAATGCTTTAGTTTGTCATTTTTATGATTACACCTGTTGAAGGGGCGTGGATATCACGCCCCTTCAACCTGTTTTTTACCCCTTTGGCTTTTTTGGAGCGTCATCCTTTATGCTCGCTTTCCTTATACGTCGCATATCGCAGAGCGCTGTCGTTCTGCTTGTTATGTCCCTGCTAGTTTTCGTGGGCGTGTTTTACATCGGTAACCCTATCGATATTCTAATCGCACCGGACGCGACTCCGGCTGAATATGCACGCGCTGTCCATGAACTGGGACTGGATAAACCGTTGTGGGAACAGTACACCATCTTTTTGAAAGGTGCTCTGCATGGCGATTTCGGTAACTCTTTTGTGTATAACGAACCGGCACTCAAGGTTATTCTTGATCGCCTCCCTGCCACACTGGAGCTTGCGTTTACTGCCATGTTTATTGCAGTAATTTTCGGCATTCCACTCGGTATGGTTGCCGGTATGAAAGCAAACAGCTGGATTGGAAGAAACATTATGCGTTTCTCAATCCTCGGATTCAGTCTGCCGACGTTCTGGGTCGGGCTTATGCTTATCATCATATTCTCGGTACACCTGAACTGGCTGCCTTCGGGGGGACGAGGCGAAACTGTCATGCTTCTGGGCATTCCTGTCAGCTTTCTTACGCTCGGTGGGCTGGCACATCTTATTTTGCCTGCCACCAACCTTGCCCTGTTTAAGACATCACTCGCTATCCGCCTTACCCGCGCTGGTGTGCAAGAAAACATGCAGATGGACTACGTTAAATTTGCCCGTGCAAAAGGCTTGTCCGAAACCCGTGTTATCGGGCTGCATGTTATGAAAAACATCATGATTCCGGTTATTACAGTTCTTGGTATGGAGTTCGGTAGCCTCATTGCCTTTGCAGTTGTTACCGAAACCATTTTTGCATGGCCGGGAATGGGCAAACTGGTTATCGACTCTATCGGTGTGCTTGATCGTCCGATTATCGTAGCCTACCTGCTTATTACCGTAGCAATGTTCATCATTATTAACTTAGTTGTGGACATTCTGTACTCCATTCTTGACCCGCGCGTACGCCTTGGTCAGGAACGATAACCGCGAGGATCTGAAATGGCAGATAATATGACAGAAGCTACTGTACAGGCTCCGGCGGTTCATGATGAATCCTTGTTCCTGCAAGCAGTAAAAGAATTTTTTGAAAACCGTGTGGCAGCGGTCGGTCTTGTTCTTTTAATCATAATGATCGGCATCGCGCTGTTTGCTCCGTATATCGCTCCGCAAAATCCATACGACTTGATGGCTATCGACATTATGGACGGCAAACTTGCGCCGGGTTCCACGTCTTTTGACGGGTCTATTTCATACTGGCTCGGCACAGACAGCCAAGGTCGCGACATGTTCAGCTCTATTCTTTACGGGCTGCGCATTTCACTGGGTGTTGGCGTTGTATCAACTATCATCGCACTTATTATTGGTGCAATCATAGGGCTTTGGGCTGCATATGTCGGTGGTAAAACAGATACCGTCATCATGCGTATTGTTGACTTGCAGCTGAGTTTTCCAGCAATCCTTGTTGCGCTCATCCTGCTGGCAATTCTCGGTAAAGGGGTCGATAAAATCATCCTTGCCCTGATTCTTGTTCAGTGGGCGTACTACGCCCGAGCCATCCGTTCCAACGTACTTGTTGAACGCAGTAAAGAATATGTTGAAGCTGCCAAATGCCTCGCACTACCGCAGCGCCGCATCATGTTCTCCCATGTATTACCGAACTGTACTCCTGAACTTATTGTAATCTCTACCGTTAAAGTAGCGAGTGCCATCGCGCTTGAAGCAACCCTTTCTTTCCTCGGGCTTGGTATGCCAATTACCGAACCATCATTAGGTTTGCTTATTTCCAACGGCTTTAAATACCTGCAAAGCGGCTACTACTGGATCAGTTTTTATCCGGGTGTTGCCCTGCTCATACTTATTGTAAGCATCAACCTTGTTGGTGACAGATTACGTGACGTTCTGAACCCGAGGTTAAAACGATGAGCACTCCATTACTCGAAATTACCAATCTTAAAACACACTTCTTTACCCGTGCTGGCGTGGCTAAAGCTGTTAACGGCATTTCTCTTACCATCGAAAAGGGAGAGGTTGTCGGTATTGTGGGTGAATCCGGCAGTGGTAAATCCGTAACTGGTTTTTCAATCATGGGACTGGTGGATGAGCCGGGTCGTGTTGTTGATGGCTCTATTAAATTCAAAGGACGGGAGCTGTTAACGCAGTCTACAGAAGAATGGCGCAACTTCCGCGGCAATGAAGTTGCTATGATCTTTCAAGATCCGATGATGACGTTGAATCCGGTTTTGCGCATCGATACTCAAATGATCGAAGCGGTCCGTACCCATAAAAAAGTCAGCAAAGCAGAAGCGCGAGAGCGTGCCATCGAAGCTCTTGGCATGGTGGGAATTCCTTCACCGGAAAAACGAGTCAAAGCTTACCCGCACCAGTTCTCAGGTGGTATGCGTCAGCGTGTTGCTATTGCAACAGGTTTACTTAACCACCCTGACCTTATTATTGCGGATGAGCCGACCACTGCGCTTGATGTAACCATCCAAAGTCAGATTCTTTCTGAGATGCAGCAGTTATGCCGCAAAACTGGCATGTCTCTTATGTGGGTTACGCATGACCTTACAGTTATTGCCGGATTAGCAAATCGTGTTGCCGTTATGTACGCTGGAAAAATTATTGAAGAAGGTCCAGTAGAGGCGGTGCTCGACAAGCCGCTTCACCCGTACACTGAAGGACTGGTAGGTTCTGTGCCAAGCCGTAACCATCGTGGCGAACCGCTGTATCAGATTCCGGGTATGACTCCTTCCCTCATCAATTTACCTGAAGGCTGCTCCTTCCGCATGCGATGTCCTAAAGCGACAGAAAAATGTCTGTGTAAGCCGCCGGTAACCGAAACAGAGAACGGGCGCCGTGTCTGCTGTTTTCATCCAAACCTGTAACCCGTAGAACGGAAACATTTATGAGCGATTCCAATACACCATATCTTCAATGTGAAGGACTGAGCCGTGCTTTTGTTAAAAAGCTCGATTTAGCCGGACGTATTGCCCGTTCCCTAGGTTCCAACATACGTGAGGAACGGGTACAGGCTGTTGATTCTGTAGACCTCTCTGTCATGCCGGGTGAAGTGCTCGGACTCGTAGGAGAGTCCGGCTGTGGCAAATCAACCCTTGGGCGAATGCTTTGCGGCATTCTTCCACGCAGTGAAGGCAAAATTTATTACAAAGGTCAGGATGTCGATATATTATCCAAACAAGACCTTACCGATTATAATGTCAACGTGCAGATGATCTTTCAAGACCCGTTCGCGTCGCTTAACCCGCGTAAACGTGTCAAAAACATCATCGGCGAGGCTCCGCTGTATCATAAATTAACCAGTTCATCCGAGTTGGACGATTATCTCGCAAAAGTAATGCTGCGATGCGGGCTAGACCCGTCATACGCGCATCGCTACCCTCACCAGTTCTCTGGCGGTCAACGACAACGCATCGGTATTGCCCGTGCTATGGCTGTACAACCAGAATGTCTTGTGTGTGATGAATCTGTCGCTGCGCTTGACGTATCAATTCAAGCTCAAATTCTGAACCTCTTCATGGAGTTGCGCTCAGAACTGAACCTGACATGTTTATTCATCAGCCATGACCTTGGCGTAGTGGAACACATTTCCGACAGAATTGCGGTAATGTATCTCGGACGTGTTGTTGAAGTTGCCCCTGTGGAAGATATTTTCAGCAACCCTTTCCATCCGTACACTAAAGCATTGTTAGATGAAGTACCTCGTCTTGACCGCCGCGGAGTAGACTTCACTCCTCTTAAAGGTGAAATTCCATCTCCGCTTGATCCTCCTGCCGGTTGTCACTTCCACCCGCGTTGCCCGCATGCCATGGATATTTGTGCTAAAGAGGCTCCGGTTGATACCGAAATTGCTCCCGGTCGCCGAGCATGCTGTCATCTGGCAACCATGCCTTAGCTTGTAAACACATACTTACAACTGACTATAGAATCAGTAACAAATAAAGCGGCTTTGCACGACAAAGCCGTTTTTTTTATGCGATAGACTATTTCATCTCTAGCAAATAGCCACACGCTCTTTCCCCCCCGCATCTCGGCAAAAACCTGTCACATTTTCATTTAAAATCAGCGAATGCGAACACTCTTATAATAAATTTTTACATATTTTACATTTACGCCGTAAGATCAATCATGTTCTAAAACAATTGACTATTCCTGTATCGTTAATCATTTGGTATCAGTGAGTTATTGCAAATTATGTATGAATATATTTAATAATGTAAAATCACGTATACATACTAAAGCTTTAGCGCTTGTCACCGAGAAGAAACATGAGAGTGATTCTCTCACAGGATAAAAAAAGCGAAAAATTTCGATATGTCACGACACATATTTACATCCTTCTCGCTTCGCAATTAACACAAACACAACAACGACTACCTTCAAGCTTCACCACATGGAGAAACTATGCAGTTTAAATCGCTTAAGATGAAACTCCTAATCCTTATATCAGGATGTTCCATTCTGTTCATAGGCTCATTGCTGGCTGTGACGATTAATTTTACTCGCACAGCAGCTGTTGAATCAGCTCGAGTCATGACAGAAGATGCTGCACACAAACAAGCATTGCTTGTGAAACAAGAATTTGATGAAGCCTTTGCTGTTGCACGCACATTTGCACTCGCCATTGAAGGTACAAAAAAATATTTACAGACTCCTGACCGTGAGCATGTTTCTGAAGTCATGAAGCAAATTGCGGTTAAGCAAAACAAACTTTACGGGGTATGGTTAGCAACGGAGCCGATGCTATTCGACGGAAAAGACGCGCAGTATAAAAATGGTGGAAGATTCAACCATTCTGACGGAAGATTTGTTCCTTACTGGAGTAAAGCAAGTGGTACTGCAACACTTGATGCATGTACTGACCTGAATGGTGCATGGTACACATTTAGCCGCAATACTCGTGAAGAATCAGTCACAAACGTCACTGAATACACGAACACCTCCGGTAGTAAGTACAGTGTTTCCAGTATGACAATTCCAGTTATTGTTAATAATAAAGTAATTGGTGTTGCAGGTGCTGACCTCTCAACCGACTTTCTCAAAGGCATCGTCAACAACATTAATGCATTTAACGGCCATTGCCAGATGGCTCTTATTGCTTCAGACGGTACTATCCAAGCATTTACCAACAAGCCTAATCTTCTCGGCACACCATATTCAGATGTTGTTGAAGGCGGCTCAGCCTTGTTCCAACGTGCTCTCGGTGGTGAATCCGTCGTAAACGAGACAGACGATACACTTCGCGTAGCAATCCCTGTTACACTGGGTAATGCAAAAAAGAACTGGGTTGTTTCTGTGTCTGTCCCAATGGACATCGTACTCGCAGATGCTAACAAACTTACCCAGACCCTGTTACTCACAGGTTTTGTCGGCTTACTCATAGCGCTTGCAGGCATATTCTACCTTGTGAAATTAATTACACGCCCGATTATCGATACTTCCTCAGTTATTTCGAAAATTGCAGAAGGTGACCTGAGCGTTCGCTGCAACCCGAAAGGGCAAGATGAAATTGCAGAAATGCAAAATGCAGTAAACAGCATGGCTGGAACCTTGCAGACGAATATGGAAGATATTCAAAAGAACATGCAAGAAGTTGAACTTCGGTCAAAAGAAGCCGAACAGGCAACAGCTCGTGCTGAAGAAGCTCAGGAAGAGGCTGTAAAAGCACACCGCAATGGACAGCTTGCAGCCGCAGAGCAGCTTGAAGTTCTCGTAAGCGACCTTACATCCGTTTCCAGTGAACTTGATACACAGATTAGCACTACTGCCCAAGGCGTTGAGCAGCAGGATTCTCGCAACAGCGAGACAGCAACTGCTATGGAAGAAATGAACAGCACAATCCTTGAAGTGTCCCGTAATGCATCTGAAGCTGCTGAAAGTGTGGATATTGTATATCAAGAAGCACAGTCAGGCTTAGAAGTCGTTGGAAAATCTGTTTCAACAATTCAAAATGTATATTCCCTGAGTGAACATCTCAAAAAAGAGATGGGAGAACTTGGAGAACAAGTTGAATCTATCAGCGACATTCTTAATGTAATTACTGACATTGCAGACCAAACAAACTTACTGGCATTGAACGCGGCGATTGAAGCTGCCCGTGCCGGTGATGCAGGACGCGGTTTCGCCGTTGTTGCAGATGAAGTGCGAAAGCTTGCTGAAAACACCATGGAAGCAACCAGCCGGGTTGGCACTGCCATCCAGACAATTCAATCTGGAACTCAGCAAAATATTGACGCAATGACAAACACCGCCAGTGCAGTTGAAGAAGCAACCAAGTTTGTAACTGAATCCGGTGATGCTTTTGACCGCATCGTTTCCAAGGTAACACCGGCAACAGATCAGGTTAGAGCTATTGCAACCGCTGCGGAACAGCAATCTGCTGCCAGTGAAGAGATCACCCATGCGATTGATGAAATCAGCCAGATTTCTACCGTCACTGCGGAAAAAATGCAGCAGGCGGAAACGTCAGTTCACACACTTGGTGATGTATCTGAATCTCTCAAAAAAATGATGCATACCTTGCAGCAAGGGTAAGCTCTAGAAAACACCAAGCCCCCTGCCAGCCTTTTTGCTGGCAGGGGGCTTTTCTTTTGGAAAAAATTGCTCATGAAATTGTAGCCTTTCTTTCTTCACTCCAGTCTCGCCCTAAAAAAATATGTGCATCCACTTTTCAATGTGAACACACCAAAGAAGTGCAAAATACACCACCATAATAAAAAGCATTTACATCTTTTAAAAAGAGTAAAAACTTCAAAACATTGAAAGATAGACAAATATATCATCATGGCACTTACTGTTATCTTGCATACCTAAAAACGAAAAAATACGCATAGCACGATATCTTTTGTGTAAAAAAATTACGTCTCGCAACACCGCTTTTGAGATATCTTACACTACTACTACAGAGAGGTTTTCTTTATACAGAACGCATAACTATTAGGGTAATGAAAACAAAACAGTCGATAAACAAATCTGAATCAACTCACTAGTACACCTTTTTTTTCCTGAAAGACCATACAGCACTATATATGCATCAATAAATGAATCACTATTATTCACCTATCAGTTTAGGCATCCAGAAACTCAATTTTACAAATTTATCTTTAGGAAAAAAAATTAAATTATACAGTTGCACTAAAGGTTCCTCATTGTTCACCGAGAAGATATAAGAGGAGCCATTTTGTTGCTGACAAAATTTACCGCATATTTCTATGCGCCAACCCATGTTACTACCATTTAACTCTAGTAACTGCTTCGGCCTTGTAACTGTGCAACCCGACGCATACATGGAGGAGCTATGCAGTTTAAATCCCTGAAAGTAAAACTTCTTCTAATAATTTCAGGTTGTTCGATTTTATTTATTGGAGTCTTACTTGCTGTTTCTATCAATTTTACACGCACAGCTGCAATTAAAACAGCACGTGTTCTGGCGCTGGAAGCCGCAAAAGAACAAGCGCTGCTAATTAAACAACAATTCAATGACGCCTTTACAACCGCACGCACACTGGCTCAAACCATCGAGGGGCTAAAGCAAGCCAACGCCACCCCTAACCGCGAAGAAGTTTTGCAGGTCATGAAACAAATCGCAGTAAAAAACAGCGAACTATACGGAGTGTGGTTAGGTACTGAGCCTATGCTTTTTGATGGAAAAGATAGCCAGTATAGAAACGATAAAAAGACAAGCAACAGTATTGGTCAGTTCATCCCGTACTGGAATAAACCATCTGGTCAGCTAACCCTTATGCCGTGTGGGGATATGAGTGGAAGTTGGTACACGGCAAGCCGAGACTCACGCGAAGATGTAGTTACTAATGTCTCAGAATATACAAGCCCCGAAGGTGAAAAATATTACGTATCTAGTCTTTCTGCACCAATCATCGTTAATAATACGGTAATTGGTGTTGCTGGTGTTGATCTATCCGTTGGTTTCTTAAAAAACATTGTAAACAATGTTACTGCATTTAATGGACATTGTGCTGTTGGATTAATAGGACATGACGGAATCCTACAAGCCGTCACCAACAGGCCTAATTTATTTGGAACTCGATACGCCGACGTAGTCGAAGGCGGCAACCAGCTTCTTCAACGCGCCGCACGCGGTGAAACTGTTGTAAGTGAACTTGACGACACATTACGTGTTGTCGTTCCGTTGTCACTTGGCAAGGCTAAAGAAAAGTGGGCTATTTCTCTATCAGTTCCAATGGACGTTGTTTTTGCCAAGGCAAACAGTCTGACTCAAACCCTTCTTATCACAGGGATCGCAGGGCTTCTTGTTGCCCTTGCAGGCATATTCTACCTCGTTCGCGTTATCACCCGCCCTATCATCGAGACTTCCTCCGTTATTTCTAAAATTGCAGAAGGTGACTTGACTGTTCGTTGTCATCCAAAAGGACAGGATGAAATTGCAGAAATGCAAAATGCTGTGAACACAATGGCAAGTACACTGAAAGAAAATCTGGATGATTTAGATACGAACATGAAAGAGGTTCAGCTACGTTCAGAAGAAGCAGAAAAAGCAACTGCAATAGCAGAAGAAGCGCAGCAAGAAACCCTGAAAGCTCGCCGAGCAGGTCAGCTTGCTGTGGCAGATCAGCTTAAAACTCTTGTTGAAGATTTAACATCGGTTTCTGAAGACTTGCACAACCAAATTGGCACTACTGCGGATGGTGTTAAACAGCAGGATAGCCGAAACAGCGAAACTGCTACAGCCATGGAAGAAATGAACAGTACCATTCTGGAAGTCTCACGAAATGCTTCTGAGGCTGCAAACAGTGTTGATTCTGTGTATCAAGAAGCTCAATCAGGTCTGGAAGTTGTAGAGCAATCTGTAACAACCATCCAAAATGTACACGCATTAAGTGAGCATCTTAAAAATGAAATGGGCGAGCTTGGAACGCAAGTTGAGTCTATCAGTGATATTCTGAATGTCATCAGCGACATTGCAGACCAGACAAACCTGCTAGCATTGAACGCCGCTATTGAAGCAGCCCGTGCAGGTGATGCAGGACGAGGTTTCGCAGTTGTTGCAGATGAGGTCAGAAAGCTTGCGGAAAACACCATGGAAGCCACAAGCCGTGTTGGTACTGCTATCCAGACAATCCAGTCTGGCACACAGCAGAACATTGATGCCATGACAAACACTGCTCAAGCTGTTGAGGAAGCGACTCAATATGTAACGGAATCCGGCAACGCCTTTGGTCGCATTGTCACAAAAGTTACACCGGCAACCGATCAGGTACGAGCCATTGCAACTGCTGCCGAGCAGCAATCCGCAGCCAGTGAGGAAATCACACAGGCAGTGGATGAAATCAGCCATATCTCGAATATAACAGCTGAAAACATGCACATGGCAGAAACATCTGTAAACAATCTCGGCAATGTTTCTGAGTCCCTCACAACCATGATGGAAAAACTATACAAAGGATAATGAAATAAAATGCGCCTCCCTGCACTATTCTTTAGGCAGGGAGGCGTTTATTGCTCTTCAGAAGATCATTCCTAACGTTCTAGCAAAACGGATTTCTCACAAACGGCTAACCAGTCTTTTGCTGCATATATTTCATTTGAAATGTCGACATGCTCCTATCACTTCCCGCTTTCCACTTGTTCACAAGCAAGCCGCCCGATAGTTTCCAAGCCTGCACGCATTTCTTCATTCCAAAAACCCACACACGATAAGCGAATAAAATTCGTAAAACTTTCACTTGTCGAAAATATAGCACCCGGTGCGATGCTTATCCTGTGCTTTTTCACATCAAAAAACAGCTTCGTCCCATCCACCTGTTTCGGCAACTCAACCCACAGCACACAACCGCCCTTAGGTTGAGTAGCTCTGGTTCCTTCTGGAAAATATTCCGGTAAAAGCTGCTGCATCATTGCCCGCTGGCTACGCACAGCTGTCCGCAGTTTGCGCAGATGTCGTTCGTACAGCCCCTCTTTTAAATATGTTCCGAGAGTCAGTTGTGTAGGGGTAGAACAGGACACATTAGTCGTTGCTTTAATATCTAACGCCTTGTCCAGTTTTTTACCCGGAATCATATACCCTAACCTGAAGCCCGGGGAGATAGTCTTTGAAAAAGACGAACAGTGGATCACATTCCCTGTTGTATCATATGATTTTAACGGGCGGGGTCGTCTGTCCAGATCACAATACAAGTCTCCCGAAACATCATCCTCTATCAACGGAATCTTGTACGAATCACAAAGCTCAACAATTTCCTGCTTTGCGTCATCTGGAATAAGAGCACCATCAGGATTATTGAAGTTTGGTGCAAGAATACAGGCAGCTATATCAAAACGCGAAAAGGCTCTATCAAGATCCCGCGGGGAGACACCATGCGTCGGGCTGGAAGCAACTTCAATTGCGCGCAACCCTAAGTTTTCCAGCAACTGTAAAAAACAAAAATACGTCGGCGACTGGATAACAACATTGTCTCCAGGGCGGGTCGTAGTCCTGAGTGCAATGTATAGTGCTTCCATTGCCCCAAATGTGACCAGCACATCGTTACCAGTTACCTGACAATCATATTCCTGCATACGCCATCCTATCTGATTACGTAGCAGCTGATTGCCCTGAATAGATTCATATCCCATTACATCCTGCCCGCATGTGCGCAAAACAGAATTCATTATTCTGGCTAATGCCTTATGCGGGAGAAGTGAATTGTCAGCGCAAATGCATCCAAACGGCAGCATATCCTTTTCACCGACAATCCCGAGTACAGTCTGTATAAGTTGCGTTCTGCTAAGCTTACCCATCTGAACATCATGCATCGGCGAGTCTGGAATCGGTAAAAAAGCTGCTTTTTGTCGCACGTAATATCCAGAACGCGGTCGCGCCTCTATTATCCCTTTTTTCTCTAACTCCATATAGGCATGCGTTACAGTTGCCAATGACACACCCATTTTTTGCGCAATCCCACGCAATGACGGAAGCTTATCACCTACATTAAATCTGCCGGAATCGATCATATCAAGCAAATACGACTCCAGACTCTGGTATTTATAGTCCTTTAAAACTGACGGCATAGCTATCTCTGGTTGGATTTCCTAATCTGTACTTATCGTTTTTTGTAAAAACTGCATCTGTTATGTTTACAGATTTTGTGTTTCAATTCAAGAACAATGCAACTCACTAAAGGACATCAATATGCACCAAAATATTCTTGCAAAAAAACCTACTAAACATGCCTTACGGTCAGGTATTGTAGAAGGATTTAAACAAGCTGTTCCGATTATCGTCGGGTTTATCCCTGTCGGTTTTACATTCGGAGTACTCGCAACCAAAAACGGAATTCCCGGTTTTCTAACCGTTATGATGTCTATCATTGTTTTAGCCGGTTCCTCACAATTTATTGCAGTAAGTCTTTTTGCGGCATCAATGTCACCAGTAACGATCATAGTTACGACGTTTATTGTTAACCTGCGACACTTTCTCATGTCTGCTGCAATTGCTCCGCATCTTTCTAAAATGACGTTCATGCGCAAGCTGTTGTTCAGTTTTCAGCTTATTGATGAAACATTCGCCATTCACATGGCTAATATAGATCGAAATAATTTTGGGGAATTGCAAGCCATCACAGTCAATTGCGTCGCCCATTTTTGTTGGGTTTCCGGCACAGTTATCGGCGTGTGCGGCTCACACCTGATAGGAGATATTAAGCCCTTGGGGTTTGATTATGCACTTCCGGCAATGTTTGTCGTCCTTCTCATCTGGCAGGTAAAATCAAACATGCATGCGATAGTTTCAATCATTGCAGCTATCGCATCTATAACATTGTACCTTGCTGGCGCTGAACAACTTTGCGTCATTCTTGCCTCCATTATCGCAGCAACAACAGGAGTTATCCTATGCAATATACGGAAAAAATAATCTTCCTTACAATTGTAGGAATGATGGCAGTTACATATATCCCAAGACTATTACCAATCGCCCTGCTTTCCAAAAAGAAATTTCCAGAAGTAGTCAGCAGCTGGCTTGGATTTGTTCCAGCAGCTATTTTAAGCGCCCTACTGGCTCCGTCTCTGTTTATCCATGACGGTAACTTCTCCCTATCTTTTGATAACAAATACCTTTGGTCTGCTATTCCGGTTTTTGCTATAGCATATTGGACTAGAAGTTTTTTTGGAACAATTGTTACAGGAATGCTTGTGATTGCAGGATGGCGCTATCTTTTGGGATAATCGAATACAACAATATTTCTGATAATTAGCATACCAAAAGTCTTCATTGCATTAAGACGAACATACTACCCTTCTTCAAAGTATTATGTATGCCAGCCCCACCCGCTTTAGGTATAATTACGTATTTTCACTAAAACAAAGCCTTGCCAGTTGATATTGGCAAGGCTTTGTTATTAATTAACTATGTAATACCTGTTAAAGAAATACGTATTTTTTCGTAATAAATATCAAGACGATGCAATAAAGAATATATTACAGAAGAACATCACGTTAACACAGTTCACAAACAACGCTGACTTGACTTTCTACACTCTGCTTCGTAGGAGTCTTACTAAAATTGCGCAAACTAGACACAAAAGCAGAAACTCAACCATATCAACAAGTTGTCTATACCTTAAAAATACAAACAAAAGGATCTTTCACTAACTGGTTATCAGATTAGCACCTTCTTAGAAAAGTTAGCAAAATGACTTCGGGCATTATTTCACGTCACTGCTTTCTTGTTGCACTTAGCCCTGTGCAAGAAACTTTTTTCCAAGAATTGCCACCCTGAATATCCACACACACTTTTTTCAAGCAGCATGACCCCTGCTCGTTTACACGGGTTTGCAACGACATTCATCTGACCAGAATGCAGAGCAATACTCGAATGGATGATACACACACTTTATTCTTTTCTCTAACTTAGCTGGAAAATACCAATGAAAAACAGCTCGCATAAACCGGTTCGCATTCTCATTGTGGATCATCATGAGATTTACCGAATCGGATTACGGGAAAGCCTCTCTCAGCACTCCGATATGAGTGTTATCGGTGAAGCCTCGAACGGAGATGAAGCACTTTCTCAAGCTAAACATTTGCTGCCGGACATTATTCTCATGAACATAAACATGCCTGTGATGGATGGTGTTCAAACAAGCTTGGAAATCAAAAAATGCAACCTCACCAGCAAGATAATTATTTTGACCAACAACACCGCGGGAGATACGATTTTTTCTGCGATTAAATCTGGCGCAATGGGGTACTTGCTAAAAGACACCACTGCTACTGATCTCGCACAGCACATTCGCAAAGTTTACAACGGTGAACCTGCATTCACACCATCTATTGCTCTTGAAGCTCTTTCTATTATCGCCTCACCCGGTGAGCACAAACATGTAGAGCCACACCCGCTTACCCCGAGAGAAGTCGAAATTCTCCAGTTAGTAGCAGAAGGTAAAGGCAATAAAACCATTGCAACCGAACTTACCGTAAGCGAAGCAACGGTAAGCACGCATATGAATAACATTCTCACTAAGCTGCATTTGACCAACAGAGTGCAGGCTACGCTCTATGCTCTGCGCAAAGGTTTATCTTCTCTTGCGTAAATAATACTAAGATACTGCACAACAAAAGCCCCGCTACACTAAACAGGCAGCGGGGCTTTTCTCATACATAAAAAAAGAGGTACCCGTGAGGGTACCTCTTATAGTGGCTGTTAGCACACTGACTTTGATAAAAACAACTTCAGATTAGAAGTTGTACTGTACGCCGAGAGCAGCTTTGTAAACGTTGTCTACGCTCTTAGCAGCGCCACCGTCGAAATCAGTACCTGCGTAAGCGAGGTCAACGATGAAGTCGAGGTTAGGGTATGCAGAGTAAACAGTTACGAAGTCAAATTCGTAAGCACGGTCGTCGTCACCCCATACAGTCAGGTCAGAAGAATCTTCGTTAGTACCCTGAATGTAAGAAAGACGTACAGTGTGAGTTACGTTCTCGAGGAAAGTGAGTTCAGAAGCCTGAAGGGATACGCCCCATTTGCCAAGAGCAGTACCGAAGAGAGAATCGTTAGAAGTACCAGTAGCACCGAAACCAACGAAAGTAGTAGTAGTGAAGTCAAGACCGTCAGCGGTTGGCATGATGCCTTCGCCGTCATCGTCGTTACCAGAACCGTACCAAACAACGAATGCAGGAACAGCGAAGTCAGTTGCGTAAGCAGCTTTACCAGCTACGAGGAAGCCACCGTCTTCGTCAGTAACTTTACCGTACATACCGTCGAATGCGAGGGTAAGGTTTTCGATTGGAGCAGCTTCAACAGCAACACCGTACCACTGTGCATCTTCGCCACCAAAAGCAGCAGCGTTGTCGCCAACGTTAGCAAACATGAAGTATGGAGAAACAGAAACTGTACCGAAATCAGCTGCAACGATAGCACCGAAGAAGTCAACAGTAGTTTCAGATTTAGCAGTGTCGTAAGGACGTGCGAAGAAGCCAGTTACGCCTACGTTGTCGAAAGAAGTGCTAGCTACGATAGCTGCAACGTCGTCAGCGAGGATAGGGGAACCAGAAACTGCACCTGGAAGAGAAAGACCCTGGATACCAGCACGTACTTTAACAGCAGTGTTAGGAACCATGAAAGTCATGTAAGCACGACGAGTTTCGATGTTAACACCGTCAGCGCCGAGATCGCCACCGGAAGTTGGACCATTTTTAGGGCCTTTACCCCAAGTCTGGTCGATTTCGAAGTAAAGAGTACCGGAGAGATTTTCGTCAGTTACGATGTCAATCTGAGAACGGAAACGCTGGGAGAACTCGTTGAGGTCGCTACCAGTAGTTTTGTAGTCATCAGCGTTAGAGTAGTTGTAACCAGCATAAAGCATACCAGATGCTTTAAATTCAGCAGCAGAAGCGCCAAGAGCAGCGCCGAGCACCATGCATGCAGCAAGTGCGAGAACGATAATACGTTTCATAATAAATTTTCCTTCTTAAATTCACTAAGTGTCCAAAGTCAGTGACTGTTCAATTTTTTGTACCCAAAGGGTAAAAAATATACAGCCTAAGATGAAGCTCTTGTCAGGGCGGCTTCACATAGTATTTGCGGCTAACAAAACTATGTGTCCCTATGGTGAGCTTCATATATGAATAAGAATGGCTAAACTCTTATTTCATTCAATTTGAAAAGTGATTTTGTCTAATCTTTAAATTTCGAAACAAGAAAACTTGTCCTCATGTTTTCTAAAAACTAACCGAAAACATATAAAAGAAATACAAATCGCACTTTCAGAAACAGGTCTATCATGGTTCAAAGTTTTTACATCAATGAAAACTTAGAACCACACCGCATACATGATAGTATTTTTTATCCATACGCCTAGATAAAAATATGTAGACCGTTTCATGTAATCACTCTCTTAATCCTCTAAAAAGGTGAGATTTTATCGCAAAAAAGTGTTATCCCATTTTCATACGCCATTTAACACCGTTAACAACTTACTTTGCAAAACAGTACGTCCAAAGGTATATATATGTATCGCCCATATTTCTGTAGGCGTTATCTTGTAATGCAAAAAGCACAACTTTCTGATTCGATACACTCATCACTACTGTCTGGAGCGCCCTGTGTTTTCTTCCGTAAAAAAACTATTTACCAAAGCCCCAAAAAACTCTTCTCTCGAACAAGCATTGGCTGCATACAACCGCGAGGAATATGCTAAAGCCATTGCGCTGTTTGAATCGCTGGCACGAGAGAGAACGCCAAAGGCTCTTTATCACCTTGGCACATGTTACTACTGGGGGTTAGGAACAGATAAAAATCAGGAAAAAGGGCTTCGTCTATTCATTGCAGCAGCGGAACAGGGCTTTTACGAAGCACAAATGGAACTTGGGTACATCTACCGCTATGGTCATGGAGTAACAGCAGACGCTAAAACATCCGTACAATGGTATGAAAGAGCACGTGCTACTGGAAACCCAGATGCCATTGCAGAAGTTGCTCGTTGCTATGAATATGGGGAGGGAATTGATCAAAATATTCCCAGAGCACTGGATCTATATACTATAGCAGCTGAAGGCGGTAACGCTATGGCGCAGTTTGCGCTGGGCTGCTTTCACACCAAAGGTGTTGATGTTGATTACGACCTCGCCACCGCATTTTACTGGTTCAAACGCGCTGCTGAGCAGCACTTTGCTGATGCCTATATTCATGTAGCTGCATGCTATGCACGAGGTGAAGGTGTTGAATCAGACCTCAACCGCGCAATCATGTGGTATGCTAAAGCCGCAAAGCATGGGGATGCTGTGGCGCAGAACAATATGGGCTACTATTACACCACAGGTATTGGTGTTGTTCAGGATGAGGAAAAAGCGACATTCTGGTATTACCATGCAGCTAAACAGGGGCATGCCATTGCGCAGTATAACCTTGCAGAACGTTACAGAACAGGCAGCTCTGTTCCACAAAACGTTGTAGAAGCCGCTTACTTATATCTAGAATCTGCCAAACAAGGTGACAGAGATGCTCAATTCCGTATTGCCATGTGCTATAAATACGGCGAGGGGGTAGAAAAGAGCATAGAACAATTCATCTACTGGATTGAGGAAGCAGCGCGGCAAGGGCAGCGAGATGCTATCCGCGAAATCAGTGCATATGCCACTCCGGATATTCCGCCCCAAGAACCAAGCCAGAATGCGAAGCCTCAGACCATAGAGTAATACCACGTTTGATCATCAAACAAATATGGTGCAACACATCGTTGAGTTTACCCCAACGATGCGTTGCACTTTTTTTATGCAACGACAGCAACTTTGAGTATAACCTTATGGATGTCGCCATCTGCAACCATCGGCATGTGCGCATCTTCAGGAAAAAATATCGCAAACGCTCCAGATTCAACAGTAGCCCAGCTTGCCGGTTCTTCATCATAAAAATAAAGATCCTGATCTTCATTTGGCTTTTCAGCACCAGCTGTTACCAGTCTACGGGATTTCCACCCCATGCGTTCGGTTCCCCGCAACACAAAATGAATATCAATATAGTCGTCATGCGCTTCCAGCTTTGCTCCGGCAGCTGCCCTACCCTTATCTCGCACAACTGTTGCAAAAAGTTTCTTTCCCTCAATGGCATACTGCCCGTCCGCTAATTCGCGTAAATCTTCTCTGTTCAAAAAGGAAAAAGCCTTCGCAAAAAACGGCGACAAAGACTCATATTGCGCAGCATGGTCTAGCACATCTAAAATCATGGTTATAATCCTTCACACTATCATTATATATATTCATCTGAGGAAGATATAGCATATTACGAGACAACACGCTGAAAAATTTGAAAAATAAACCCTAAAAACTATTCATACAGAAAACCAAGCAGATCAATCTTCCTTCATTATTTTATTACTATGTTTTTTTTAACATACATTGCTGCCACTCTATAGCACACCACTATTAACATCGATATTTTAGATAGTTACACAATCCTGTGCCAAACAGAGCTTAATTGTCTTTTTTATTACTATAACAGCTATTTGTTATATCCATTTAGGCATAATAAATATGCAACCTCATATGGATTAAAAAATGACAACAGGCGCTCCAACAATGAGAATTCACCTCTGGCTCGAAACCTCTTCAGGGGTTCTTATCGGGCAAGGCAGGTTACAGTTGCTAGAATACATAGAGCATACTGGTTCACTTAGTGCTGCTGCCAAAGCTTTAGGAATGTCTTACAGAGCAGCCTGGGGCAAAATTAAAGCATCAGAAAAAATCCTCGGTATAAAACTGCTGGAGCAACAAGCTGGCAAAGGCTCTGCGGCTCAGCTGAGCACAGCAGCAAAACACCTTATCGCATCATATAAAGATTGGCTGACCAATGTAGAGCAGTACGCGCTGTCTTCGGCTGCCGAACACTTCGGGTATGCGCCTAATAAGTATTGGTCAATAAAAGACCTTCCTCCGCCAGTTATTTCTCAAAAATAAATATGCATTCGCGTTCCATGGCTGTACCGGACATACCGGACCACCGACAGGATAGGTGCGCCCTCAGCCGTGCTAATCATAACATACCGATATTACAGTTTTACCTTGCAGAAAAATCATACAGCGTGTGATGGTTTGTGCTGAGCATTGCAGGCAAGCAGTGCAATTCATTTACTCACAACAGGAGGTCAACGCATGAGTTATACGCGGCGAGGATTCCTAAAACTCACCAGCGCAGGGGTAGCATGCCTGTCCCTTGGTCAACTGGGGTTTGATTTGAAAGAAGCGCAAGCATATGCGACTTCGCTCAAAACCAAAGGTGCCAAAGAAGTCATCACAATCTGTCCTTTCTGTTCTGTAAGCTGTCACATCATTGCACATGTACGCGATGGAAAGCTCATCAGTACAGAAGGTGATCCAGATTTCCCAGTCAACGAAGGCGCACTATGTGCTAAAGGTGCTGCGCTTCTTTCCATGTCACGTAACGAGCATAGAGTTAAAAAGCCTATGTATCGTGCTCCATACAGTGACAAATGGGTAGAAAAAGATTGGGACTGGATGCTTTCCAAGATTGCCCGCAGAGTCAAAGAAACCCGTGATAAAGAACTTATCGTAAAAAATGATAAAGGTCAGACTGTAAACCGTCTGGAATCCATGTTCCTGCTTGGTACTTCGCATGCAAGCAACGAAGAATGTGCCCTTATCCATCAAGCCATGCGTAGCCTCGGTGTCGTCCACATGGACCACCAGGCGCGTATCTGACACAGCGCAACTGTAGCGGCTCTGGGAGAGTCGTTCGGACGCGGTGCAATGACAAACCATTGGATCGACATTAAAAATGCCGATTCAATCCTCATCAT
Organism: Halodesulfovibrio sp.; assembly: GCF_025210605.1. Lineage (NCBI taxonomy): Bacteria > Pseudomonadati > Thermodesulfobacteriota > Desulfovibrionia > Desulfovibrionales > Desulfovibrionaceae > Halodesulfovibrio > Halodesulfovibrio sp. The sequence goes on from NZ_JAOARI010000017.1 coordinate 151,180, forward strand.
CGGCAGTAATGCCGCTGAACACCATCCAATTTCCTTTAAATGGGTATTACGGGCTAAAGACGCAGGGGCATCAGTGATGCATGTTGACCCTAAATTCTCCCGTACATCCGCCCGTTCAGATTTCCATGTCCCTATCCGTTCCGGCACAGATATCGCCTTTATGGGCGGTATGATTCACTACGTGCTTGAAAACGAAAAATACTTCAAAGACTATGTTGTAAACTACACCAACGCTCCATACATCGTAAGCGAAGACTTTGAATTTAATGACGGTCTGTTTAGCGGATATGACCCTAAGAATCGTATTTACGATCAAAGCACATGGAAATTTGATCTCGATTCCAAAGGTATTCCGAAAAAAGACGAGTCCCTCAAACACCCTCGGTGTGTTTTCAATCTCTTGCGAAACCACTTCTCACGATACAATATTGATAACGTCTCTTCTGTTACCGGTGTATCAAAAGATAATCTGCAAAAGGTATACTCCACATTCAGCTCAACAGGTAAGGCTGATCGTGCGGGTACTATCATGTACGCTCTCGGCTGGACTCAGCATACAGTGGGTGTGCAAAATATCCGTAGTGCTGCAATCCTACAGTTACTCCTTGGTAATATTGGTGTTGCTGGCGGTGGTATCAACGCATTGCGCGGGGAACCTAACGTACAGGGTTCTACTGACCATACCCTGCTCTACCATATTATCCCGGGCTATATGGCAATGCCTAAAGCCGACTGGCAGACATATGCAGAGTACAACAAAGCGAACACACCTGTTTCCAACGATTCACAAAGTGCAAACTGGTGGCAGCATAAGCCGAAGTACTTCACTAGCTTGTTAAAAGCTTGGTACGGCGAAAACGCTACTGATAAAAACGGCTACTGTTACAGCTTGCTCCCTAAAATTGAAAAGGGAGAAGACTATTCCTACATGTTCCTGTTTGACCGGATGTTCAACAACCAGATCAAAGGTGGCTTTATCATCGGTCTTAACCCTATGAACAGCGTGCCGAACTCTAACAAGTTGCGCAAAGCACTTGATAATTTGGACTGGCTGGTAACACAGGAACTGCACCACTCAGAAACTACAGACAACTGGCAGCGTCCAGATGCCGACCCTACAAAAATCAAAACCGAAGTCTTCCTGCTGCCTTCTGCACACCGTGTAGAAAAAGAAGGTACAGTAACCAACTCCGGTCGTTGGATTGGTTGGCACGACAAAGCAATTGAGCCGGAAGCTGAAGCCCGTTCCTTCGGTGCTGCATTCCATCCGCTGATGAATGAAATTCGTGGATTATACAAAAAAGAAGGCGGTACACTACCGGAAGCAATCACCCTGCTTAACTGGCCGAAGACATATGACGTTGAGTATTGGACACGCCTTATCAATGGTCAGTTCACCAAAGACACTGTTGTTAAAGGCAAAAAATACAAAAAAGGTCAGCAGGTTCCATCCTTTACCGCTTTGAGTGACAAAGGTGAAACCATGTCGCTCAACTGGCTCTACGCTGGTAGCTATACAGAAGAAGACGGAAACAAATCTAAACGCCGTAACCCAGAACAAACAGAGATGCAGGCTAACATTGGTCTGTACCCTAACTGGGCTTGGTGCTGGCCTGTAAACCGCCGCATTCTCTACAATAGAGCCTCAGTGAATGCTGACGGCATGCCGCTTAATCCTAAAAAAGCTGTCATCAAGTGGGATGGTAAAAAATGGATAGGTGATGTGCCAGACGGCGGCTGGAAACCACTCTCCAGCGGCAATGGCAGACATCCGTTCATCATGAGTAATCATGGACACGGTCAGATATTCGGTCCGGGCAGAAAAGACGGTCCAATACCTGAACATTATGAGCCAGTTGAAACACCAATTGATTCTCATCCGTTCTCAAAACAGCTCAGCAGTCCGGTATACAAATATGTGGATAGTTCTATGGATAAGCTTGCTAAACCGGCTGATCCTAACTTCCCTATTGTTCTCACCACCTACAGCGTTACCGAACACTGGTGCGGCGGTGGTGAAACTCGAAACGTACCGAACCTGCTTGAAGCTGAGCCGCAGCTCTACGTTGAGATGAGTCCGGAACTGGCTAAAGAAAAAGGTATCAAAAACGGTGACGGTGTCATTGTTGAAAGTATTCGCGGCAAAGTTGAAGCCATCGCCATGGTTACAGTCCGTATCCGCCCTCTTCAGGTCAAAGGTAAAACTGTTCACCTTGTGGGCATGCCTTTCTGCTTCGGCTGGACAACACCGGGAACAGGCGACTCAACAAACAGGCTTACTCCTTCGGTAGGTGACCCGAATACAACTATTCCAGAATACAAGGCTAGTTGCGTCAATATTCGTAAAGCAGACAAGCTTACCGAAATTGAAGTGTAGATCACCCCGTCTGCTGCACATGCAGCACGAGTAAAGGAGAAAGAACATGTCAAAAGCCTTTCTTATAGACACCACACGGTGCACGGCTTGTCGGGGCTGCCAGATTGCTTGCAAAGAATGGCATGAGCTACCCGCAAATAAAACAAAACAGGTTGGCACACATCAGAACCCACCTGATTTAAACGTAAATAACTACAAACTGGTACGCTTCAGTGAACATCTGGACGGGGAAACCATCACATGGAACTTCTTCCCCGATCAGTGCCGTCACTGTGTCGAACCTCCTTGTCAGGGAGCATCCGACACTGTGGAAGAAGGGGCTATCATTAAGGATGAAGCTACAGGCGCAGTTATCTTCACAGAAAAAATGAAACAATTTTCTGACGAAGACCTGCAATATGTTCGAGAGTCATGCCCGTACGATATCCCACGCTGGGATGCAAAAACAAAACGTCCGGGTAAATGCAATATGTGTATCGACAGAATTCAGGAAGGCAAACTTCCAGCATGTGTGCATGCATGTCCGACTGGGGGCATGAACTTTGGCGACAGAGAAGAAATGCTCGCACTTGCACAAACACGACTCGCAAAAGTCAAAAAAGAGCACCCAAAAGCAATGCTTGTCGACCCTGAAGATGTCAGTGTCATCTATCTGCTTGCAGAAGCACCGGAGCGCTACCACACACATGTGGTTGCACAAGCACCTGTGCCTACATCGCGCAGACAGCTCTTTGCCTCTTTGCGTACCTCTGTAACATCTGTGTCCAAGTCCTAGCTACTGAACTCAAGGGGGTGATGACGAATCATCACCCCCTATCCTGTATAGGAGATATTCATGCAAAATGTTGCCACTACTTCAACCGCCCCTCTTTCAGTTTCACAAACATTACATACTGCATGTGAAAGACATCCTGCGCTTGCAACGCTTATTACACATTTTTCCGCACTCTATTCTGCCCATGCCGAACTTATCCCAAAACTTACTGAAAAAATGGCAGAAGATGCAAACTGTCCTGAACCTGTCCTGCATAAAGGACGCCTCCAACAAGGCGTGCCTGTTCTGGCAGATGCGTCCCTTGAGTGGGCGGAAAGCTATTACCCTGACATCGCTGAAGGACTCTTTGAGCCACTATCACAAATCGGCACAATGCAGCAGTCTGTTGAGCTCTATCAAACCGCTATTGCAGATAAAAAACTATCCATCACTGATCTGCTCAGTGCTGTACAAGATTCCAACGAATCTGCACTCACGCAACACGCAGCAACAGCAGGTATGGAATACGGCACGCTGCTTTTCATCACACAACAAATTTTGCATAGCCTGCTCAGCGCCTACGTTGCTGTCCATAACGCAGCATTTGAAAAAATCTTCTGGCGAGAAGCCTATTGCCCTGTCTGTGGCTCTTTTCCAGATATAAGCACCTTGCAACGCCCCGATCCCGATCAATCCGAATTCCTCGCAGGCGGCGGCGGTAAAAAAATGATGCACTGTTCTACCTGCTCACATGAATGGCATTTCCGTCGCGGAACCTGTCCCGCTTGCAATCATGATGAAGTCGGCGCAATTCACTACTTCCACGTAGAAGACAATTCCGCAGAGCGCGTAGAATACTGCGAAAAATGCAAAACGTATCTCAACAATATTGACTTACGTAATTCTACCACAACACCGGATCTTACAGTTGCGCCATTAACATTGATTCACCTTGATATGCAGGCTGCACAGAAAAAGCTTAAACCACTCGTACGCAGTCTATGGAACACTTTTTAGCTTTACAGGACAACGTATGCCAAACGTATCAGCAGCAAAACCCTGTTCCATACATCAACAAATGGTTACCCGAACTATTTTGCGATACCGCGAACAGAAGGTACACCCATCGGACGATAACATCCTTGTGGAAGCTCCGCTTGCCATCACGTTAAATTCTGTCCCCATTGCTAAGCTGGAATGTACTCCGGGGAACGAAGTCGCGCTTGCTTTAGGCTTTTGCATTACGGAACAACTTATTTCCACAACTGAACAAGTCGAGCTAGCCCATTGCAAAAGTATGGTGGAGGGAACTGAAGTAGCTCTTACCATACAAGGTGGCGTCAAACGTGTGTATCGAATCCTTCAACGCAAGGGGGTACGCATCAGTAGCTCCTGCTATGGCAACAATTCAGGTATTCTTCCGAACATGTACACGCTTGCTGGACATGACTGCATGCTCACCCCTGCGCAACTCTACGGACTGCAAAAAGAGTCTGAAGCATGTCAGGAACTGTTCCGCAACACAGGCGCAACACACTTCTGCGCCCTGTACGACAAGAACCTTTCGCTGATTGCGTATAGCGAGGATGTAGGACGGCATAATGCTCTGGACAAATCCATCGGGCAGACAATGCAGTCCGGTCACATTCACGGCATCCGGCTTATCCTCCTTTCCTCACGGGTCAGCCATGAGATGGTACGCAAATCCGCTGCGGTTAATTCTCAGATTATTGCAGGATTCTCTGCCGTAACCAGCTCGGCAATCCGCCTTGCAGAACAAACCAACAGGACTCTGCTGGGCTTTGTACGTAATGGTCGCATGAACATCTATTCCCATAGCGAACGACTGGGCTTTTCATCTCCAAAACCGCAAATGCTGCGGGAACCAACAACCGTTAATTACGCTTTGTAACCCCATCACACTGATTATTGGAGCAACACAATGTCTCAAGCTCACGACATCCAACCTGCTTTTAAAAACATAGGTAGTCATACCTTTGATGAATTTATAAAAATGGCGACGCTATTTCACAACTATCCTGCACCGGGTTTGCTCATCGGCGGATACATGGTGGAAGAAGCCCGAAAGCATATGCCGGAAGGCACTCTCTACGAAGCCATATCTGAGACAACGTGGTGTTTGCCGGACGCAATTCAAATGCTGACGCCCTGCACCATCGGTAATGGTTGGATGAATGTTTTGAACTTGGGTCGATACGCCATGAGCCTGTACGATAAATTCACCGGAGTAGGCGTGCGCGTTTGGTTAGACATAACAAAGATTCCCGAAGATTCAGAAATTCTTGTATGGCTCATGAAAGACAAACCTAAACAGGAACAAGATTCTGACAAACTGCGTAAAGAAATCGGATGCTACGGCGCAGATATACTTTCAACTATTCCTATCACCATTCCGAAGCCCAAGCTGATAAAACGCAGCAAAGGGAGCATCACCACCTGTTCATCATGTGGTGAACCCTATCCTTCTGCCCACGGAACGTTATGCAGAGCCTGTCAGGGAGAATCTCCATACGCAGGGCATGCAACACTTGCCTCTGCATCAAACATTGTATTCCCAGTACCGGAGCAGATCAAAACCATTCCAGCAAGTGCAGCACTCGGTCAAAATGCGGTGCATGATATGACAAGCATTATACCAAAAACAAGTAAAGGAGCCGCTTTTAAACGGGGTGACACATTTGGAGCAGGTGATCTTTGCAGATTGCAACAAATGGGAAAAAACAACGTCTATGTTGCAGAATCCGAAATTGGTGCGGAATGGGTTCACGAAGACAATTGCGCCAAAGCGTTTGCCGATGCCATGTGCGGAGAAGGGGTATGCCCGAAAGGTGAACCGCATGAAGGTAAAGTGACTCTTATAGCAGAACGTAAAGGTCTGCTGCGGGTCAACTCAGATACCATGAAAAAATTTAATATGTGTTCCGGTGTAATGGCTGCCTCACGTAACGGAAACACTATTGTCCGCAAAGGTACAGACATTGCCGGAACCCGTGCCATTCCGTTGTATCTGCAACGTTCCCAATTTGAGCACGCATTACAGGTTGTCCAAGAAGCCCCGCTTTTCGAAGTCCTGCCGCTCGCCACAGCAAAAGCTGGAGTTCTTATTACGGGCGATGAGGTGTACAACGGTGTTATTGAGGACAAGTTCCACAGCATTATCCATAAAAAGCTGCTGGGGCTTGGTGGCGATATACATCGCTCTACAATTGTACCGGACAATCGCACGGCAATTTGTGATGCAGCCAAAGAGTTTGTTGCAGCCGGTTGCAATATCATCATAACCACAGCGGGACTTTCTGTTGATCCTGATGATGTAACACGGCAAGGCTTGTTGGATGCCGGAGCACAAAATCTACTCTATGGCGCACCAATTTTGCCCGGAGCTATGACGTTGATAGGAAAAATAGACTCCATCCCTCTACTGGGAGTTCCGGCATGTGCACTCTTCTTCAAAAATACAAGTCTTGATCTTATCCTGCCCCGCCTTCTTGCCGGAATACAAATTACACGGGAAGAACTTGCGGCTATGGGTGAAGGCAGCATGTGCCTCACCTGTTCAAACTGTTCATTCCCTAAATGTCCGTTCGGAAAATAATTTCAGCAAAGCACAAGGTCTTCAACGGCACACTGAACACCTTCCCCCACAAAAGGGACTCTATCCAGAGTCCCTTTTCTATTTATTACAGTCTATCCAACTAGCTTTTGAAAAGCACATCGTCATTAGGTAAAAACCGCATTTCCCGCCTGCTGCTTTACCAAAAGATATCGATACATAGAGAAGCGTTATGTATAAAAAATCCTATTCATTATGCGATGATGCACATACTATACTGTCATCAAATCACTGAGGCTGGGTACGAGTACTCATTTTCGTTGATGCAGCTGCTAACAATCTTTCAACCGCAACGGATAATTCATCATATGAGCACAAACCACGGAATCTCACAGACGGATTTTCAAAAACTTATGCTCTTACTGTCAGAAAAACGGACAGCCCACACGACGTTACGCTCCGGCATCGCATTATGTGCGTTTTCCATGACCATCATCTCTTTTATTCTCGTTATGGCTTCAAAAGTTGTGGACAGCTTTCAACTGTCAGTATTTATCCTACCCGCAACCATCAGCACTATTCTGCTTATTCTCGGCATCTACTTTATCCGCAGAGGGATTACGAGAATGCAGTTTCACGATAGGCTTATCGACCAAATTCTCTACTCCAGCCATGAGGCACGCTCTATGTTCTACCATACCCGTAAACGTGATAAGGCTTCTTTTTCAAGACCCCCTATGCACTACGATGCTGTTTTTCATCTCGACACTACTAATGCTGACATAAATAGCACTATCAAAAAAATCACAACCTATTTTGCCGCAGTGGGAAGTCAACAATTCTCCGCAAGCCTTGTGGTAACTGGCTCTGGAATTAGCATGCTGAAAAAAGACACACCACACGCTGAACAACTGACTCAATTGGCTTCAAAGGGGTTGCGTATCGTGCTCTGTCATGACGCTATTGCCCAAGCTGCTCTTCGCCCTGAATTCCTGATTCCTGAGGGGCGTATTGTTCCTTCTGGACTTATTGAGCTGGTCGAACTCCAGCGCAAAGGATATGCATACCTCATTGTGTAGATAGCATTCTCAAAACCTCACACTTCTACGCACTAAACGCTCTCTCATACTTGCAACTTTCAGGAAACATGGACTTCAGAAATTCTTGTGTTGTGAGCGTGTCTTCTTCTGTAGTTTCCTCAGTATCATTAATGCAGAATGTCTTTGGCTTGAGCCATTTTATCGCCGCTAATCTTTTTTTATACCGCCTGCTGTCTGCACACGTTTCAATGTGTTTCAAATCATTTTTGAGTAGAGAAAAAACTTTGCTGGCTCCGCCCAAATTCACCATGTCGCCTGCATTACGGTTTAGGCAGTATAAGATATAGGCAAGAGGAGGGGCAAAGTCGTTTCTTGCCCTGAATTTATTATTCAAAGTTTGTTCATATTCTTCGTGAAACTGCCCTATCATTTCGTTTACTAATGACTTTTTAATAGGCTTGGGAGTATGCCTGAACTTAACGGGTGCAAACCCCAACCCCTTATCCATGAAAGCCTTCCGCGTTTGAGCAAAAACGCAATCGAGATCACTCATCTGGTCATCAATTCTCAGACAATCTGCCATAGACTTTTTTTCTGTTGCTCCCCAGATAATTGGCTCGCCTGATTTATCGAAAAAGTCACTCTTCGACACACGATTTCCAAGCATAAAATCATCATTAAAAGCCAAAAAGTGCTCTGAAACTTCAGTGGCGCGAGGCAAACATAATTCAATTGCACAACTGTTAAATGACGGCAGGTAGGAGGGGGCAGGAAAAATATCTTTATGATCTATTATGGTGACATTTTCCTCGTTGATGAAAGAAGGTACCTGATTATCCGTTACGATAAACACCCTATTCACCCACGAAGCATATTTCGCAATAGATCGCAGCGAGTAGAGTAATTCATTATTATCGCGAAACCTGCACTCACTCATCACACCAGAAGCATTTTCTGATTGTTTAGGTTGAGCGTAGGAATCTTTTTTTTTACGCCATTCAGGGTCACTACCATCTACCCACGTATAAACTACATCTACTGGAAAATCGAAGCTCATCATCTATCCCTTCAACTAACTTTTCCCATCATAATTTTTTATAGCTAACACCAGCTAGCCATCCATTTATAACAAGATCGTTCTTATTTTGCGCATGACCGTATGCCCTTTTTGATGTGGATATAACTATTTAATTTCTAATTCTATTTTAGTTCAGTGTTAGCTTATGAAGTGATGGCATTTAATCAGGTAGTATTCAGAAATTCGTTCGTTTGTTTTCAGAATTTGCACAAAGATAATCGGTAAATTTCTATCGCGGTAATTCGGATAACTATATGCCGGTGTGCAGCTCTCACCAGTTCGGTAGACTCAGCACTAGGCTTACGAATAGATATTTCGCTTCAATCAGGAGCAGCTATGGCTAAGAAAGTTATTGTATTGGGTGGAGATGGTTTTTGCGGGTGGCCAACAGCGCTTCACCTTTCGCGGCACGGGTATGAGATAGTAATTGTAGATAACCTGTCACGCCGCAAAATAGACGTTGATCTAGGAACAAACTCATTAACCCCGATAGCATCTATTGAAACACGAATCGCTCGTTGGAAAAAAGAAACAGGCAAAGAAATTACATTTTATAATTTCGATATCGCCGAAGAATATCACCAACTGTATTCTCTTATTTCTTCTTTTCAGCCTGACAGCATCATTCACTTTGCAGAACAACGCGCAGCCCCTTATTCAATGCGGGATGCTAAATGCAAGCGATACACAGTAAACAACAACCTTCGAGCAACCCATAACGTACTATGCGCTATTGCTGAAAGTCAGCTTGATGTTCACCTCGTTCACCTAGGGACAATGGGAGTCTACGGGTACGAAACCACAGGCATAACAATTCCAGAAGGATATTTGCCCGTAAAAGTAGCAAAAGATGACGGTACATTCGTGGACTTTGACATACTCTACCCTCCGGGGCCCGGCAGTGTGTATCATATGACAAAAACACAAGATGCTCTTTTCTTCTACTTCTATAACAAGAATAACGGAATTCGCATTACTGACCTGCATCAAGGAAATGTATGGGGAACAACAACAGAAGAAACCAGACTCCACGAAGAGCTTATCAACCGCTTTGACTATGATGGAGATTACGGAACTGTTTTAAACCGTTTTTTGATGCAAAGTGCGGTTGGACACCCGTTAACTGTGTACGGCACAGGCGGGCAGACTCGACCTTTTATTCATATTCAGGACACCGTTAAATGTCTGAGGATTGCAATAGAAAATCCTCCTGAACATGGTGAGCGAGTGAAAATTTTCAACCAGACTACCGAGACATATAACGTCCGAAACCTTGCAAAGAAAGTTTCTGAACTAACCAACGCCAAAATTATGTACTTCCGCAATCCACGAGTTGAAGCCGCTGATAACGACTTTGTTGTCACACGGGAACAATTCCGAGCATTAGGTCTAGAACCGACCACGCTCTCTGATGGATTACTGGTTGAAATTGCGGAAACAGCAGAAAAGTACAAGGAACGGTGCATAATGGATAAAATTATATGCACTTCGCTTTGGTCTCAAGACCAGGAAGTTGATGCTGTAGGAAGTGAGCTTCCGGTGAGTGCATAACCGTCATCATTTCGATGCCATACACAAAAAATTCCATGAAATAAAAAATGAGCTTCAAGATATTCAATCGAAAAAGATTCTGCTCTGAATATCTTGAAGCACATATTCTTTAAAAGCCAAACACCGTAATTCATCAAGGCTTAGCCGTCGCATACTGTTGCCTACTACGCCAGCTTCCTAACAGCTTATAGAGGAAGGAGCGGTCAATACGTCAGCAGTACGTAACACAACATCTGTTTACGGCTCAAAAACAAAAAAGCTCTTACACTTTCGTGTAAGAGCTTAAATTGCTTGGCGTCCCCAAGGGGATTTGAACCCCTGTCGCCTGCGTGAAAGGCAGGTAACACTATAAATCTAGCGCCTATCCTACATTTAGCGCGAAGATTACTTTATTCTGTATCGTTTTATAATCATTAGAATCGATGAATATTCCCAGCTGTTAGCCGAAGTTTAACACATAACACTACGCCATATAGGGCAAACACTTAAAAAGCATGTCCATTAAATAGTAGCTAAACTCAGAAACTTAAAAAAACATAACGCATCTTGTCTGTGTATATTTACTTATACATCCTGTTTTTGTAATTTGTAAAAAATTTTAACATGTCGGAGTTATAATGAATACAATGACTATTAGCGATATTGGCGAATTAAAGCGGGCAAAAATGATATTAGAGAATCCTGGCTTCGCAATGAAGGCTATAAACTATTTAGGGATGCCAATTGAAAAAGGGCTAGAGGCATTACCCAAAAAAGTAATGGATACCGTGCAGGTTGGATTAGAGAAAGCAGCCGATGCAGCTCTATTTTCGATGAAAGATTTACAAGGAGAATCAAAGTCAAACTATGTCCATAAAGCAGCGGTAGCGACAACAGGCGCTGTAGGAGGTTTTTTGGGTATTGAAGCTCTAGTTGTTGAATTACCAATATCTACTACTATTATGCTCCGCTCAATTGCAGACATCGCTCGTAGCCATGGAGAATCTCTTGCTGATATTGAAGTTAAGTTTGAATGTCTCAAAGTCTTTGCCCTAGGTGGGCGATCTGCAAGTGATGATGCTGCTGAATCTTCGTATTGGACTATTCGCAATGCATTAGGAAAAGTTGTAAGTGAAGCTACTGCAGAAGTGGCATCACGAGTTGCAGCAGCAGATGCCGCAAGTGCTGCTGCATCTAAAGCAGTTAATGAAGCGGCAGAGCAAGTTGCTAGCAAAAATAGTAGTTCTGTTTTGGTAAAATTAATTGAGTCTATTACTGAGCGGTATGGAATAAGTGTTAGTGAAAAAGTATTAGCTCAAGCAGTACCGGTTGTAGGAGCTTTAGGCGGAGCTGCAATTAATACAATGTTTATAGATCATTTTCAGGATATGGCAGAAGGGCATTTTATAGTGCGAAAACTTGAGCGAACTTATGGCTCCGAAATTGTTCGCGAGACATATCGCGCATTATAACACTGATTCACTTATTGATTATGTTCGTTTTGTTATAATTGCCTACAGAGTCTCTCTTAGAGGCTCTGTCTTGTTTTTTAACGTGGAATATACAAAAAGATGCCAATAGAGCGATCCAGAAGATATGTTCAGAGTAGAAATTTAATGGCAAAATTATTACCCAGCGATGTTACCCAAAAGGATATCAAAAACAAAAAAGCTCTTACACAAAAGTGTAAGAGCTTAAATTGCTTGGCGTCCCCAAGGGGATTTGAACCCCTGTCGCCTGCGTGAAAGGCAGGTGTCCTGGGCCAGGCTAGACGATGGGGACGCTTGAGTGCTTCGTGAGTTCCCTCACGTGCGAAAACGTATTTATGGAAAACAGTGCTGACTGTCAAACCATTTTTTTGTTTTTTTGCATTTAATTTTCACCACAAATGACCACTTACAACACTTACCTTTTAAAAACAAAATATTAGGTTCAAAAAAGATAATTTTAAAAAAATAAATTTGACTCTCAAAATACAAGCATTAGTGTTTGCAGGCGAAAGACTTAGTGAGTATCATTTGCTGTCGAAGACAATCGACACCGTCTTACTTACCAGAAGGCGGTCACGTTGTGCCATGCAAAGCATCAGAATGTTCAAGAACTCAACATCCTTCACCGGATAACCGTATTTTTTTCTACAACGCAACGCCGCGCTTGCGAAGTTTTCACCATACAGCTAGAGGCTGATGACACGGCAGCATTTTTCCTGCATAAATTTAATGATACTTCCCTGCTGTCATTACAACAACCCGAACCACCTATCTATATTATATGTCTTTACAAGAACGCCTTGGTCTCACATCACCACCAGTCTATCTTATTGACGGCTCTGCATTTATTTTTCGTGCATTTTACGCAATGCAGCATCTTAAACGTGCGGATGGTTTTCCAACCAACGCCCTGTTTATTGTTTCCCGTATCTTAATGAAGATGCTGCGGGATGAGTCTCCGGAATATATCACCTTTGTTCTCGATGGACGTGGTAAGAACTTCCGTCATGAACTTTACAACGATTACAAAGCAAACCGCTCTGCAACTCCAGAAGATTTGATTCTTCAATTTGAGCCTATCAAAGAAATGGTGCGCCATCTTGGCATTCACCTCATCATTTCTGAAGGTTGCGAAGCTGACGACTGCATTGCAGCGCTGTCGGAGCGACTCAAGAAAGATCATCCTGTTGTTATTGTCGGAGCTGATAAAGACTTGAAACAGTGCCTCGACACCAACGTATTCCTCTGGGATCCGGGTGCAAAACAGGAAAAGCTCACCAGTCTTGAAGATTTCACAGAAGAAACAAATCTTCTCCCAAGCCAATGGGCGGACTATCAAGCAATTATCGGTGACTCTTCAGATAACATTCCGGGTGTGCCGGGCATTGGTCCTAAAACAGCAGACAAAATTTTTGCTCAGTTTAAGACATTAGAAGAAATCCGCGACGGCTTTGATGAATTAAAGCCAAACCTGCAAAAGAAATTTGCTGACCATCTTGAGAACATGTTCACTTTCCGTAAGCTTACTACGCTGGGAACAACCTCATGCGACAACGAACAACTTGCAGATTTCAAGTGGAAGCCAATTGCCCGCGAAGAAGTACTCGATTTCGTCAAAGAATATGAATTGCGCGCACTGGTGCGTGAAGTAAACTCGCTCTCAAATGCAGACACTCCTGCACCGGAAGCAAAAAAGAAAAAAGTTGCAACAGACCAGCTTGGTCTTTTCGGTGGTGGAGAAAAAACAACACCAGACGAGCCGGATGCACGCCCTGCTATGTCTGCTAATGATGTCACCGGACTCACCTCCTGCACAGACAAGCGGGTAGCGGTACTGCTTGCCGATCAGACCGAAAGCAATTCCGTTCTGGTTGCTGTTGATCAGACAGAATTTCTCTACGCTGGCAAAATGGATGAACTGGCAACATTCTGCGCGAATGCAAAGCAGATCATCACACCGGATGCCAAAGCTCTTTTCCATCAGCATGAAGGATGGTCTTCCATTGACCCGAACAAATTGCTTGATCTAGGACTTATGGCATATCTGCTGAATCCAGAAGACCGTGATTACTCATGGAAAAAACTCTCACGCAAAGCTGATGAGCTGGAGATTTCCCGTAAAAACGGTGGACTCCTTGCACTTGCCATTGCTGAAGAGTTGGAACGCAGCCTTGATGGTGGACACTTGCGCCCTCTCATGCTGGATATTGAACTGCCTCTCGTAGGCGTTCTGACTGAGATGGAAGAAGCAGGTATCTGCATTGATCGCGAAGCGTTCACAGAATTTCTTAAGGAAGTGCAAGCAGACCTCGACAATCTGACGCGTTCCATCTACGACATCGCGGGCAAGCCGTTTAATATTCGTTCTGCACAGCAGCTCGGCAAAGTGCTATTTGAAGACTTAGGGCTGGCATCCAAAACAAAAACAAGTGGCGGACAAGCTTCCACGTCACAAGCTGTGCTGGAAAAACTAGCTGGTGAGCACAAAATTATCGACCTTATTCTGGAATACAGAAAGCTCGAAAAACTCCGCTCAACCTACCTTGAGCCGCTTCCGAAACTTGCTGATGCTCATGACCGTATTCACACTACGTTCAATCAGCTGGCAACTGCGACAGGTCGTTTATCTTCCAGCAATCCGAACTTGCAAAACATTCCAGTACGCGGAGATTTCGGTACACGCATGCGTAGCTGTTTTGTTGCAGCAGAGGGCAAAAAACTTGTGTCTGCTGACTACTCGCAGGTTGAACTGCGCGTACTTGCGCATTGCTCACAAGACCCGACACTGCTTACTGCATTCCAGCAGGACAAAGATATTCACAGCTCAACAGCTGCGCTGCTCTTTGAATCAACTGTAGAAGAAGTAACATCAGATCAGCGACGCGATGCCAAGACCATCAACTTTGGACTGATCTACGGCATGGGGCCGCAGAAGCTGGCGGGAGAACTCAAAATTTCTTTGAAGGAAGCTAAAGAGTTTATCGCCCGTTACTTTGAAAAGCTCCAGCATCTCAAAGAGTTTTACGACAAAGTAGAAGAAGATACCAAGCAGCATGGCTACGTCGCAACGCTTGCCGGTCGCCGCAGATACCTTCCGGAAATCACATCCGGTAACAATATGCTGCAATCACAAGCACGCAGACAGGCTATCAACACTGTCATTCAGGGAAGTGCAGCGGATATCATCAAAATAGCGATGATTAAAACCGCACATGATGAGCAGTTAAAACAACTGGGTGCACAGCTTATTCTGCAAATTCACGATGAATTGGTACTTGAAGTACCCGAACAAAATGCAAAAGCTGCTGCTGAACGTCTTCAGGAAATTATGTCCAACGTTGCCCCTGACGGTAAAACCTTGATGGAAGTTCCACTCAAGGTTGACGCCGGAATCGGTGACCGATGGAACGAAGCACACTAATATTTTTCCCTTTGGGAGTATGCACCGCATACCTTTTCGGGGCGCGCAAGCGAACCCAAACATAACCGTACGGTTTACAGGAAACCGATAGAACAGATGAAACAATTAATTCTCAAAAAAGGTGAAGACCGTCGTATCCGCCTCGGTCACCTCTGGATTTTCAGTAACGAAGTAGACACGAAAAAAAGCCCGCTTAAAGAATTTGAACCGGGTGAAAGCGCAGTAGTTGTAAACGCTCAAGGGCGTCCTATCGGCTCTGCATACGTGAATCCGAACTCTCTCATTTGCGCTCGTATGATAAGCAATCGTCCTCATGAAGGATTGACTGAATCATTACTCGACAAGCGTATTTCACAAGCGCTTACCCTGCGTGAATCCATGTTCGACAAGCCATTCTACCGTATGGTTTTCGCAGAAGGAGACTTCCTCCCTGGTCTGGTAATTGACCGTTACGACGATCTTCTCGTCGCACAGCTTACCACTGCTGGCATGGAAAAAATGAAAGATCAGATCACATCTGTTCTCTGTGATATCCTGCACCCTAAAGCAATTCTTTTCCGCAACGATTCTGCTAACCGCCCGCTCGAAGGTCTTGATCGTTATGTAGAGCAGGCAGTAGGCACAGTTCCGGCGAAAATTGCTCTCGAAGAAAACGGCGTTAAATTCGAAATCCCAATGATTGAAGGTCAAAAAACCGGATGGTTCTATGACCAGCGTACCAACCGTCGTGATTTTGCATCATTCTGCAATGGAAAGCGCGTACTGGATGCATTCTGCTACGCAGGCAGCTTCGGTTGTAACGCTGTAAAAGCTGGCGCAAAAGAAGTTACATTCCTTGATGCTTCTAAAATCGCTCTTGATGCAGCAGTGAATAACGCCAGCCTCAACGGTTCTCCTGATAAAGTAGATACCGTATACGGCGATGCGCTGGACACTCTGCAAGAACTCAAAGATTCCGGCGCGCAGTTTGACGTAATCTGCGTTGATCCGCCAGCATTCATCAAACGCAAAAAAGCCTTTAAAGAAGGACTTTCTGCATACCAGAGAGTAAACAAGCTCGCTATGGAGCTTGTTGTAGATGGCGGTATCGTCACAAGCTGTTCATGTTCACAGCATCTGAGTGCTCAAGACTTGAACCGTGTACTGCTTCACGCTGCATCCAAGTCTAAAACACGCATCCAGACTCTCATTCAGGGTCATCAGGGTCCAGACCATCCGGTACACCCTGCAATGCCAGAAACCCACTACCTCAAAAGCTACACAGTCCGAGTATTCAAAAGCTAACACTGCTACTCGAAACGCATACAGATAAAAAGCTGGTGGAACATTGTTCCACCAGCTTTTTTTGTTTTTATTGCATATAAGAAAGTATTACGTGTACTTTTCCGCGATGACTGCCCACCTCAAATTATGTTATGCCATCTTCAAAAAGCGCCAATCTACATTTTTTTTAATACAGTAACACTTCACTATAAACAAAAAACACTACAAAATAAGTATACAAAACAAAAAAATATAATTTAATTACTAATGTTTTTTTATAACCAACCGTAAAGCATAATACTAAGTCAGTAAAATGTTAAACACTGCGTATTTTTTACACTAAAACTTGAAGCACTACATCTTTCAATTTTTATTTTGTATTATACAATATTGTTAAATTTATTTTTAATGATATTTGTTCATGAATTACAATCTAAGTATGTCTTTAACCTTCATATAAAGCAGGAATCAGATATGAAAAATAGTAAGCTCAAAATATTTTTTGCTTTTTCTATCTACATACTGGGCGCTCTACTGTTCACGTGTTATGAATACATCAGTGAAAAAGAGACACTACTCACTGCAACAGATCAAAAACTAAAAATAGCTGCATATTCAGTTCCCTCAATGTTGGGAACATCCTACCATGTTAATATTAGTCCACAAAAAGTAGATGAAGCAACATACATCAATTTAATAAAAGAACTTGATCGTGCAATTGAAAATACTGATGTGGATTTCACATACACCATGATCATCAAAAATGGGAAAGTGCTATATACAAGCAGTAATGCATCCCCCATGAAGATAGCAAAAGACAATCATGATGAGTATTTATCAGAATATACCGATGCCAGCCAGCTCTTGAAACAGACGTTTCACAGCAATGAGCCTGCATTTGAAAATTTTCAAGATAGTGACGGCAATTTCCGCTCTGTATTCATTCCCTGCACAGCACCTGACGGAACCCGCTATATTACTGGTGCTGACATAAAAATGGACACCGTAAACGATCTACTTTTTGAAAAGTTACTCGCACAGATTGTTAAAGGCGTTGTCCTACTCCTACTTGTCTTCCCTATTCTCATGGCGTTCTGCTGCTTCTCCAAAGAAGAAAAAAAATACCTCCAACAAAAAGTCACCGAAGGGCTCGCAGAAATTACTGACCTCAATGAAAGGCTTCAGGAAAAAGTTGATGCAGCCAAACGTAATGAAAAAGAAGCACTAGAAGCAAAACAACACGCTGAAGAAGCTCAACGCCAATCCGAGCAAGCAGAAACAAGAACGAAACACAACGTTGCAGCCACTCTGGAAGATTCTTCAAATCAAATATCAGCCATGAGTAATGAGCTTGTTATACAGGTTGAACACGTTGTGACCGGGGCGGAAACCCAACGTTTACGAACAATAGAAACTGCCACCGCGATGGAACAAATGAACGCGTCGGTTCTAGACATTTCCAGTACCGCCTCTACCACTGCGACAAATGCTGAACACGCTCTCAATGTTGCGGAATCTGGATTAACAACCATGCAGGAAGTTATCGGCTCTGTAGTTGAAATCACAAAACATGCTGAAGCAATGCGCGATGCTCTCGAACTATTGGGAAAAGAAGCGCAGGGTATCGGTATGGTAATTGATGTCATCAATGACATTGCAGACCAAACAAACTTACTAGCGTTGAACGCAGCAATTGAAGCTGCCAGAGCAGGCGAAGCAGGGCGCGGCTTCTCTGTTGTCGCTGATGAAGTGCGCAAACTTGCAGAAAAAACTGTCGCAGCAACTAAAGAAGTTGAATTAGCAATCGGTTCCATCCAAAAGCTCACAAACAACAATGTGGCGCAAATGAATGAAGCAAAAGGGGTGGTAGGCTCCACGGCACAGCTAGCAGAAAAAGCTGGCGCAAATTTACGTGAACTTGTTCAACTTGTTGACGAAAGTTCAGGGAAAATTCGCCAAATCGCTACAGCAAGTGATGAACAATCTGAGGCAAGCGACCATATTAACAGAGCAATTGAAGAAATAAGTACTATTTCAAAACAGACTGCTGAAGAAGTTACACTTTCTACTCAGGCAATCAACCGAATTGCCGAGCAGGCTGGGCAGCTCAACACGCTGGTAGATTCATTGCGCACAGAATAAATTTTTACTCAAAAAATAAACGCCCGAGATGATGTCAGCAGCGTTGCTCCCATACCCCTCCTCTCCTTACACAACAATGCGGCATCTCATTAAAGATTGAATACATCAATCTTATAAACTGGCGGATGTATCATCCGCCAGTTTTTTTATTCCAAAGCCCTAAGCTCTTGGGGGCATTTCTAGATTATACACGCAGCAATTTCAGACAGCTTTTTTTCGTATACAACAGAAGTGAGAATGTAGCAGCGTTACCTCAAACAAATTTCTTGCTGATAACTCATTCAAAAAAGTCATTACAGCAAAAGGTTGCAACACAGCCCCTTAGCGCTTCCGAGCAACCAGCTCAATTTTTGCAAATCAGCTTGAACGCCCGCGATGCGTCTAATTCCCTAGTTCCCCTATTTGTTGTATCAAGTCAGTGCGTTCGTATCTCGCAACATACCATTGCATTAGTTATAGCCCGAAGCACTGGAATGTATGCCGTACAGACCTCCGATACACAAAAAGTCGTTGTTTACACTCGTATCCCGACTTTTATTTTTTGCGCTGCCAAGGTACAGTCAGCAAGATACTCAACAATAGAAGTAGAAACATTTTTCCTGTTGCCGCAAACCGTACGACCACAGAAAAAGACTCTTCCACTTCTTAACCCACGTAACATTAGTATTTACAATCAATTGCGGAGAAGATCATGCGTAACAAAAAAAGGTTGTTAGCACCGGGACCAACTCCGGTTCCAGAACGTGTCCGTCTCGCACTTGCGCAAGACATGATCCATCACCGCAAACCTGAATTCAAAGCCATTATGGCACAGGTTCAGCAGCGGTTACAAAAATTATTCGGTACGACCCAGCCTGTAATGCCGCTTGCATGCTCAGGCACTGGTGTCATGACAGCGGCTGTAACAAACCTGTTTGCAGCAGGCGAAAAAGTCCTTGTAATTGAGGCTGGCAAATTCGGCGAGCGATGGGGCGAAATCTGCAACGCCAGCAATGTAGTTGTTGAAAAGCTTGTACTTGACTGGGGCGAAGCTGTTACTGCGGAAGCCGTTGCAAACATGCTGGACATACATCCAGACTGCAAAGGCGTTCTTGTGCAGCTTTCAGAGACATCCACGGGCGTTTTACACCCTGTCGATGAAATTGCCGGAGTTACAAAAGACCGAAATGTACTTCTTGTCGTGGATGGTATTTCTGCTGTTTCCATTTCTCCGTGTAGCATGGATGAATGGGGTATAGACTGCCTGCTCACCGGCTCTCAAAAAGGGCTTATGCTTCCTCCGGGTCTAGGACTGATCGCATGCAGTGACAAAGCATGGCAAAAAGCAGAATCAGTAACTCCTTCCTGCTTCTACTTCAATCTGCGTGCAGAAAAGCAAAAAACATTGCAAAACCAGACGTTATTTACAACGCCGGTAAACCTTATTGTTGGGCTAAACGAAAGTCTTGCAATGTTTGAGGAAACAGGATTTGATGCTGTTTTCAGAAAACAGTGGGCGTTAACCATGATGGCGCGTACTGCCATTGTAGAAATGGGACTTGAGCTGTTTGCTAAAGACCACTTCACTTGGGGTCTTACAAGTGTTTTAGTGCCGGAAAATGTCGATGCCAGCGCAGTTCTGGAATACGCAAAAGAACAATTTGGTGTTACGCTCGCTGGAGGACAAGCGCATATGAAAGGACGTCTTGTACGTATCGGGCATATGGGCTGGGTCGACTGGGCAGACCTTGCTGCCGGTCTGCATGCATTTGCAGAAGGCTGCAAAGCTTGCGGCGGCTCAATTACGTCTGGATATCTTGAAAAAGGTCTGCACGCATACCACAGTGCACTGAACGATTCAGAAATATTATAAAGGAGCAGGCAATGGCGGATCAACATACCGAAATGCCAGAGGTTACGTTTTCTACATTTATTCTTTCTATTGGTTCTTCAGCGCTGGTACAGCTTGGAGAAGTAGCTGACCCTGAAAGCGGGCAAATGATGGAAAACCTGCTTGCAGCCAAGCACTCAATTGATATTTTATCTATGCTACAGGAAAAAACAAAATCCTGCTTAGAAAATGACGAAAAGCAGCTGCTCGACACACTGCTTTATGATTTACGCATGAAATACGTAATGAAAACCAAGTAACAACCAAAACAAGGTATTATGCAAATGGCACAGACTAAAGTAGGCTTAGTAGGGGTGACCGGATACACCGGAATGGAACTGATGCGCCTTTTGCAGACTCATGACCACTTCGAACTGGTGCGTGTTACTTCGCGTGCAGAAGCCGGAAAAAAACTACATGATATTTACCCGTTCATGCTCGGCATGGACAACGGCAATTTGACAATTACAGAGCCGGATGCAGATGACCTTGCGCAGGCATGTGACCTCGTATTCCTCGCAGTTCCCCATCGTACCGCTATGGAGATCGCTGCGGTTCTGCTGGAAAAAGGATTGAAGGTTGTTGATCTGTCAGCAGATTTCCGCTTGCGTGACAAAGATGAATACGAACATTGGTACGCATGTGACCATACACAATGCGAACTGCTTGATAAGGCTGTGTACGGTCTGCCAGAACTGTACGCCGAGAAAGTGGCTACAGCGCAGCTTGTTGCAAATCCGGGGTGCTACCCGACTTCTGCAATCCTAGGCTTATACCCTGCTCTTGAGGAAGGGTTTATTCTTAAAAGCGGGATTGTCATTGATTCTAAATCCGGCTCAACCGGAGCAGGTCGAAAAGCAAACGTCGGTACACTGTTCTGTGAAGTTTCGGACAGTTTCAAAGCATATGGATTAACCACGCACCGCCATACGCCAGAAATTGAGCAAGAGCTTTCCCTGATCGCAGAAGATGACATTACAGTCTCTTTCAATACGCACTTGCTACCAATCAACCGTGGTATCCTTTCTACAATCTACACAACGTTATCAGAAGACATGACGCTGGATGACGTACACGCAATTTATGAAGAAGCCTACCGCAAGCACCCATGGGTGCGGGTACTGCCTACTGGAAAGCTACCAGAAACTAAGTATGTTCGCGGAACCATGTTCTGTGACATAGGGCTTGTTATAGACAAGCGTACAAACCGCCTCATCATCGTTAGCGCCATCGACAACCTTTGCCGCGGTGCTTCCGGTCAAGCTTTGGCTAACGCCAACATTATGTGCGGACTGGACATCACAGAAGGACTTAAACTCGCCCCGATGGTTCCGTAAGTAATATGCCACAAAAAAAGGTGAATCGTATACGATTCACCTTTTTTAATTACAAAATCCTGAGCAAGCCGCTAGTCGTGCTGCTGTTCATGTAGCTTGCCATGCCGTTTTAACCATTCCACCCACTCTGCCACCTTGGATTCAGCATCAACTATGCATTGTTCCAAGCGCTTTTCAGATATCTTCAATTCGAGCATTTCCTGTTTCAACTCTTCATCAGGCAGAACACCATACGCCATGCAATACGCAGCAAGAACTCGTGTATTGTGCAGCACAAGCTTACTTATCAAATCCTTATCAGCTACTTTATAACGTTGTTTATCCCTCAAAACCAGATAATCACCTGCTATCAACGCCATATCTCTTCCTGAATTAAAGCTGTCGATAAGCATCAGCACGGCAAATTCATCAGTTGCAGTATCAGCATACTTTCTTGCTGACAGATCGTATACATCCACAAACGCATGCCCCAATTCCCGATAAATAGAATACGCCACAACAGCTTTGCAAAGTTCATCTAGAACGTTGCCAACGTCTTTGTCAGAATACTCCTTTTCAAAACATGTATGGCACTCACTCCAAAGCCCGTACGGAATTTCGATTGTTCGTGTTTTATTGTCGTAGCGAGCTTCATCTGACCCATTTGCCGTAATGCGCAACGTCATAGGTTCAGGAAGCTGTAGATTTGTGTTGATATATTCAGCAATTTTTTCAACGACTCCGGAATCTTTAATCGCGTCTTTTGCTCTTTGCTGCTTTCCGTTTTGCGGCTCTTCATATTGTATTGAAAGTGCATTACCAGCTGCCAATGCCGATGTAATCGGTGCGAGCAAAAAACTGCATATCAAAAAAGCGGTTACGATACGTCTTGTCATGGTGTCTATCCTCCACACATTGCCGACATCATACATTCAATCAGTATCCTTTGTTATTTCCTTGAGAATAAACACCGATTGAGTCCCAGACTGATGACCAACCTGCACGCAGCAGCTTCATATACAACATGTTCAAATCTTTTTTGGATTCTAAACCATCCTGTATCCCTTGCGCTGCAACGCTAAACGCCAATCTGACAGCCAAGGGCATAGTCAACAATCTTGGTTCTTCTTATACCTTAATAAGTGTCTACTGTAACAGCTATTAGCAATATGCTTATTTTCACCAGTGCAACGAATAGTTACACATATTTGTCAGCCATTTTTCCGTAGTGAATCTACAAAACATCATGCATTCATTTTTTTTAGAACGTAATTGTAAACAGTTGTGCCTTGTTAAAGGGAAGAAAAATGATGCGAAAAAAATTACAACTCATGGTACACAAGGCGTATCTTTTCTTTTTTCGATTTGAACTTTTCTCATTAATTAAATGAGAAAAAATGAACGTATTTTCAAATTTCAGCACGCTATTACATTATATCGAGTATATAATAAAACAACTTTATACATTTTAGTGCTGCTAAATATGTTTATCAAAAACAAAAAAGACTGTTGTTTCTTTGCATTAGCGAACACTGCTATGCATGTAACATAAGACTATTTTTTAGACAGCGGAGAATTTTTACTTTACGTACGACTACAACATCAACTGGGAGGTTCGATATGAAGAAAAAAGCATTTAGTGCTTCATGTATAGTTGCAGGTTCAACAATTGGTGCAGGGATGCTCGGTCTACCGATGGCTGTCGGCAATCTCGGGTTCACCATGAGTTGTGTTTTACTTGTCTTTATGTGGGCATTAGCGCTCTACTCCGGTTTGCTCCTTATTGAAGTCGACATGCAGGTCGGTCCCGGATTAAATTTCAATAAAATGGTAAAAAAAGTGCTGGGACGCCCGGGGCAAGTCATTGCCGTAGCGAGTCTCGGTTTTCTTCTCTATGCACTGCTTGTTGCCTACATTACAGGCATGGGAAGTATTCTTGCCAACATTCCTCAGATTGCCGCTAGCGGAATCAGCAATTCTGTTTGCTCCATAACCTTCGCGTTAATAATGGCGTTCATTGTTTTTTGCGGAACCAAAACCATCCTGCGTTTTAACAACACATTTTTTATTATTATGGTGTTAGCAATGTCTTTTGCTTTCACATCACTCAGTTCTACTGTTAATTTTGATAACCTGCTCGCAGTTGCTCCAAACTATGATTACCTGCTTGGCAGCTTGCCTATTTTATTTGCAGCCTACGGATACCACTTCTGTATTCCTAGCAGCTGTAAGATCGTTGATGGCGACAGAAAAACTCTTTACTGGGCTATGATTATCGGAACAATTGTTCCTCTTGTCTGTTACGCCCTGTGGCTTTTCCTTGCTCTCGGCAGTATTCCGATGACAAAAATTGACCAGATGGCTGGCAACGTGGATTCTCTTATTGCTGCCATTGCACAAGGCTCTGTTTTCATTAAAGCAGTTCTTTCACTCTTTGCATCTTTTGCACTGGTTACCTCCTTCTTCGGTGTGTCATTGTCACTGTACGACCTTGCCAGCGAAACATTCAGTCTTGGTGAATCTCAGTTGCATAGAGTGATCGCTACTATTGTAGTATTTGCCCCGCCAGTTATAGCTTCTTATCTTTCTCCAGACAGCTTCATTAAAGCACTTGCCCATGCAGGTGTCGGCTTTGCCATTCTTTGTCTTTGCCTGCCGTGTGCTATGAGCTGGAAACTGCGTAACGAACGCAGCAAAACAAATGCGGAAGCTCCTTATGAAGTTGCAGGCGGCAAATTGAGCATCGCATTTGCTTCTGCATGCGGTGTATTCCTCATCGTTGCAGCCTACATCTAACATTCGGAACACGGACACAAAAAAAGCGCCCGACAATTGTCGGGCGCTTTTTTACTGCTATATTTTATTTGCCATGCTCTTTCCAAAAATCATCCCACTGAGAAAGCAACGCAGCTAATGCGTTACCTCGATGCGAACGGGCATTTTTTGCTTCACGGCTGAGCAACGCAGAAACAGACCCATCAGCAGCATCAATAAAGAGAGGGTCGTATCCAAAACCGTTATCGCCCACTTCTTCAGTACCGATAAAGCCTTCCCATGCACCTGATGCAGTAATGCATTCACCGGACGGTGCACATGCAGACATCACACAACGAAAACGTGCTGTTCTCTTTTCATGCGGAATACCGGAAAGCTCCATAAGCAGTTTCTCGTTGTTTCGCTTGTCGCGTGTTTCACCCTTTAAATTTAGGGTATCATCACTGTAGCGAGCAGAATACACACCGGGAGCTTTATCTAAGGCATCAACTTCCAATCCAGAGTCATCTGCTACTGCAACATGCCCTGTCAGCTGCGCAACAGTACGCGCCTTGATAAGAGAATTTTCTTCAAAGGTAACACCATCTTCAACAATTTCACCAATCTCAGGGTAGGCATCAAGCCCTTTTACGGTGAGACCGTACTCGCTGAGTGTTTTTTCAAGCTCAGCAATTTTTCCTGCGTTGCGAGTTGCAAGCACAATAATTTTTTCCATTACACAATCCTTGTATGCAGCGGATGCTCTATATGGCTATGTAGATTCTGAGTATCCGAATCTACTATTCATCATTCAAACCACATATCCTAGTAGCATATCCGCCCACGCATCAAGCATAAAATACGTCCGCAGCTGCCCTGAATTCTACCGTGTTCTGTCTATGGAATATATTCAGCCGGCCCACCGAAAAATCCCACATTCCCCGTATCATCTTCGCTGCCCTTTGTTTCTTGTTTAGGAGGCTTTGGTGGATTTAGAGAAATCGGTGGCAAATAAAAAGCCAGCATCGTTCCTTTGTATGGTTTACTGCGTAACTTCACCTTGCCACCCATATCTTCGATAATTTTTTTCGTCATAGCCAACCCAAGACCAGTACCACCACTTTTTGTACTGAAAAACGGATTAAAGATATGCTCACGAACATCATCCGGAATCCCCTCACCGGAATCGATAATTCGCACTATTACCCAGTTGTCTGCACTGAGAGTTGTTTCCACCTTCAATGTGCCGCCATGGGGCATTGCTTCAAATCCATTTTTAATCCCATTGATGACACACTGCTTAACTTGGTCTGGGTTACCACGGACTTTTGCAACCTTTTCACTCAAGTTGCTAATAACTATGCCACCCTGCGCTTCAAATTTAAGTCGTAGCAAACCGAGTGCTTCCATAATAACTTCATTGACATCAACCTCACCATCCGAGCCATGCGCCGGACGTGCAAAGTTAAGAATAATCTTAAGAATTTTCTCAAGTCGTTTAGACTCATTGAAGATTATTTCTATTTTCTTTCTATCGCCACCTTCTAAATGATTCTGTTTTAGCAGGGCATTTGCAAAGCCGCCTATGGCGAACAAGGGGTTACGTATTTCATGAGCAACAAAAGCAGACATTTCCCCCACTGCTGCCAGCTTTTCTGTCTGCTGAAGGTTACGCACCATGAAATAGTTTTCGGTGATATCTCTACGTGTCAAAATAACAGAGCGTACGGTTCCATCACGTTTTACCACAGGGTACGCGGATAGTCCGAAATATTGTAACTCACCATCGCTTGTAACGTTGGTGACCACCTGATCTGTACGTCGAGCAGTGTTAATAGATTCAGTAACGGCATTTCCCGGCTGCAATGCGTAAAGTAGAACATTATTTACCAGCTTTTCATGCGTCCCTTCAAATTCTTCATCCCGTTCCCTATTAAGCACAACGCTGTTTGCATCAAGAACAACCCCCTCCTTGTCTAGCAACCAAAATTCCTCTTCAGCTTTATCAACAAATGTACTGAACAACCCAAGCGCTCTGTCCAGATCACATGCTTTAATTTCCAACGGCTCAGGATCAATCACAGTCTTTCTGAATAAAAGCATGGCATCGCCGCCGACAACCGACACATTTTTCGGAGCACATTGCTTAACCTTTTCAATATATTCACCTTCCTCTGAAAGGTCGAAGACTATATTGACATCTGCTATATTCTCGCATAGCTCCTCAACACTGTCATAGAACGCCACACCGTCAAGAGACATAAGACCGGGCAACTCATTATACGGCGCACAGGCAATAGCTAAAATTTTGATTCGCACCAAGCCGTCCGGCACTGTTGTAGAAAACAGATGCATTAACAACTCTCGGTAGGAATCGCGATACCCGACAGTTGCAACGTTCAGCGTTGTGAATATGTCTTTGCCTGTTTCAAAATATTGCTTAATCTTCACGTATGATCTCCTATGGCAGAGCAACGAATAGAATTATATCAGTCAAAATAGTATATACACTGGAAATCGCCCCATGATAAATATTTATTCCATCAGCCTTGGCTGTCCGAAAAACAGAGTCGACAGCGAATGGCTTTTAGGTGCTGTGAGTGAACAAGTTACGCCGGTTGAAGCACCTGAAGAAGCAGACCTTGTTTTAATTAACACCTGTGGCTTTATTCAGCCTGCCATTGAAGAATCCGTTCAGACTATCCTTCAAGCTGTTGCCGATGTTGAACACATGGCAGCAGGCAAACGCCCGCTGATTGCTGTTGTCGGCTGTCTTGTAGGTCGCTTTGGTGAAAACGACCTTGCTTCTGAAATTCCTGAAGTTGATCTGTGGTTGACCAATACACAAATGGACGAATGGCCGGAAATGATTGCTAAGGCAATGAAACTTCCGCTCATTAAAGACCCATTGCGTATTATCTCAACTGGTCCATCGTATGCATATTTAAAAATCAGTGACGGCTGTAACCACAAATGTGCATTCTGTACTATACCGTCTATCCGCGGAGACTTACGTACAACTCCTGCCGAGACAGTCGTCCGTGATGCGAAACATGCACTGGATCACGGTGTAAAAGAGCTGATTTTTGTCGCACAGGATGTTACAGCATACGGAAGAGAACTGGGGCTCAAGCACGGTTTGCGGGAACTTCTGGATAAAATTTTACCGCTTGATGGACTTGAGCGATTACGCCTCATGTATTTGTACCCTGCTGGACTTTCCACAGAGTTTCTCAAATATCTCCGCGATGCCGGTAAACCTTTTGTGCCGTACTTTGATGTACCTATTCAGCATGCTCATCCTGATGTTCTTTCCAGAATGGGACGCCCGTTTGCCCGCAATCCGCGAGAAGTTATTGACCGCATACGGGACGTGTTTCCGGAAGCTGCCATTCGTACCAGTCTTATAGTCGGCTATCCTGGTGAAACAGAGGAACAGTGGGAATACCTGCGAGATTTCATCATTGAGACCCGTTTCCATCACCTCGGTATTTTCTCATATCAGGCTGAAGAAGGCACTCCTGCGGCAGCTATGGAAAATCAGATTGATGATGTAGAAAAAGAGTGGCGACGCGATGCGCTTATGGAAATCCAAGGCGACATCAGCGAGGATATTTTAGAGCAATATGAAGGGCAGCGAATGGACATTCTTGTCGACAGCGAACACGACGAATGGCCGGGTCTGCACGTTGGGCGCACTTGGTTCCAAGCACCGGAAGTGGACGGCATTACCTATGTAAGTGGTCCGGGTGTTGAACCTGGAAACATGGTCGAAGCAGAAATCGTAGAAACACGCGATTATGACCTTGTCGCCCTTGCATAATGCGCTGAAGCCTTTTTTGAGATGTTTTTTCGCAAAATAGAGTCTACTATACGAAAAACATACGCAAAACGGGCGAACTAAGGAATTATCAAAGGTAAAATCCTGATATTCACAGCATTTTCTGTTGAGTTCTCAACGGTAATTTGCTAACTGTTCGCATCTCACTTTCCAAGTGGGAAAAATTTTTTTGTTGGTTGGAGGATTCTTTATGGAAACCATGGAAAATAACTCACTCGAAGCTGAAATGAGCTTTGAGGCTGCTCTTGAAGATTACCTTAGCTCCGATTTTGGTGAGCTTGATGAAGGTTCAATCGTTAAGGGCGAAATCGTTCGCGTGGACAATGACTACGTTCTCGTTGACGTAAACTTTAAGTCAGAAGGTCAGATCCCTGCTTCCGAGTTTGCAGATGCAGACGGCGCAGTAAGCGTTGGCGTAGGGGACAAGGTGGATGTTTTCGTTGTTCGCAAGAACGAAATGGAAGGCACCATCACCCTGTCCTTTGAAAAAGCAAAACGCATGCAGATGTTCGACCAGCTCGAAGAAGTTCAGGAAAAGAACTCCGTCGTTACTGGCCGCATCGTTCGTCGTATCAAAGGTGGCTACACAGTCGACCTCGGTGGCATTGAAGCATTCCTTCCTGGCTCCCACGTTGATCTGCGCCCAGTGCCAGACATGGACGCACTCGTGAACGAAGAGTTTGAATTCCGTGTACTGAAGATCAATCGTCGTCGTAGCAACGTTATCGTTTCTCGCCGTGTACTTCTCGAAGAAGAACGCGATTCCAAACGTCAGGACCTTCTCCTCACTCTTGATGAGGGTCAGATTGTTACTGGTAAAGCGAAAAACATCACCGAATACGGTGTATTCGTTGACCTCGGCGGTCTCGATGGTCTCTTGCATATCACTGATATGTCCTGGAAACGTATCCGCCATCCAAAAGAGCTGGTACAGCTTGGTCAGGAACTCGAGCTTAAAATTCTCAGCTTCGACAAAGAGAACCAGAAAGTATCTCTTGGTCTCAAACAGCTTGTTGAAGATCCTTGGCAGGACATCACTGCTAAATTCCCTGAAGGTCAGCGTCTCAGCGGCAAGGTTACTAACCTCGTTGATTACGGTGCATTCGTGGAACTCGAGCCAGGCGTTGAAGGTCTCGTACACATTTCCGAAATGTCATGGACCCGTAAACTCCGTCACCCATCCCAGATGGTACGTGTAGGCGACGAAGTTGAAGTTGTTATCCTCGGCGTAGACGAAGATAAAAAACGCATCTCCCTCGGCATGAAACAAGTTAAGCCGAACCCATGGGAAATCGTTGCTGAAAAATACCCTGAAGGTACTATCCTTGAAGGTGTTATCAAGAACATCACCGAATTCGGTATGTTCATCGGTATCGAAGATGGCATTGACGGCCTGATTCACGTATCCGACATTTCTTGGACCAAAAAGATCCGTCACCCTAACGAACTCTTCCAGGTTGGCGACACTGTACAGGCAAAAGTTCTTACAGTAGATCAGGGCAGCGAAAAATTCACCCTCGGTGTTAAACAGCTTTCCGAAGATCCATGGTCTAAAGTTCCTTCCAACTACCCTAACGGTACCATCGTTGAAGGTGTTGTAACTAACATCACTGACTTCGGTCTCTTCGTTGAAGTAGAAGAAGGCATTGAAGGTCTCGTTCACGTTTCTGAAATCTCTCAGAAAAAAGTGAAATCTCCTTCTGAAATGTTCAAAGAAGGCGTAACTATCAAAGCTAAAGTTATCCACGTTAGCGCTGAAGAACGTCGTCTCGGACTTTCCATCAAGCAACTTCAAGAACAAGAAGATCGCAAAAAGCCTCGTGAATTCCGTTCCGGCGGTTCCGATGGTGGTCAGCAGACCCTCGGCGATATCTTCAAGCAGCTTGAGGATGCAGGCGAATAAGCCTAAGTTCTCGCAGAAGCATCCGCTTCTGTTTGGCATAATGCTAATTATTGCCGCAGTAGCCCTGTTCGCAGGCGCTACTGCGGCTTTACGCGTTACGAAAGGCAATGACATGCCGTACTTCACGCAGGAAAAATTCGGCGTGATTAATGTTAACGGCTTTATTGCAGATTCACGCAAAGTTTCCGACTGGGCATGCACCCTCCGTAATGATGATTCCATCAAAGGTGTCGTTGTACGCATCAACTCACCGGGTGGCGGTGTCGCAGCTTCACAGGAAATGTATTACGCTATCAAACGCCTTGCTAAAGTTAAGCCGGTTGTCGTTTCTATGGGCACAGTGGCAGCTTCCGGCGGGTACTACATAGCAGCAGCCGGACACAAAATTATTGCAAATCCGGCTACCCTCACCGGCTCTATCGGTGTAAAGATGGAGCTTCCCAATTTCAAAGGGCTGATGCAAAAAATCGGCGTTTCCTATCTCTCACTTACAAGCGGCAAACTTAAAGCAGCCGGTAGTCCTTTCCAGACAATGACCAAGGAAGAACGAGATTACCTGCAAGCTATTATTATGGATATGTACAACCAGTTCATTGATGTAATAGTAGAAGGTCGCCAAATGGAACGCGAAAAGATTTTGCCATATGCTGATGGTCGCGCCATGACAGGGCAACAAGCCTTCAAGCTTGGTTTTGTTGATATGCTGGGTGACAGAGAAACAGCGTATATGGAACTGGCAAAACTTTGTGACCTTGACCAGCCCCTCCCACTTGAAGAAGGTCCTAAAAAAGAACAAAGCCTTCTGAAAGAACTGCTCTCCTCTGTTCTCGACCTTGCACCAGTTAACACCGTGCGGGAACAGAACTCTATCCAGCTTCTGTATAATTAAGCCTCTGTGCTAGTCTCCGCGGCTGCCTCCATGCTATAGAAAGGAGTGCAACTCGACTTTTGGAGGCTCTTTATGAATATTCGCTCCAGCGGCGTACTCTTACATATTACCTCACTTCCTTCGCGGTTCGGCATTGGTGACCTAGGTCCTGCTGCGTATGATTTTGCGGACTTTCTCCGATCTCACGGACAACTTTACTGGCAATTTCTGCCAACAACTCCCACCACAGAAATAATGGGGAATTCCCCGTATGCCAGCTGGTCTGCATTTGCAGGTAACCCGCTGTTTATCAGTCCTGAAATGATGGTCGAAGATGGTATCATCACATGGGAAGAAGTACGAGACGCTCCGCAGGGACATGAAGGGCATGTTAACTACGGCGCAGTGGAAATCTACAAAGCTCACCTTCTGCGGCTTGCCTATGCACGAAAACAAAAATCACTCAACACCTGCCCACGATTCGCAGTTTTCAAAGAAAACCATGCTCACTGGCTGCGGGACTATGCACGCTTCGTTACCATCATGGATGAATATCCGGGGAAAATCTGGAGCCAATGGCCTGATCCCCTAAAATACCGTGAAAGAGATGCGCTTATCCAATGGGATCATGCCCATCGAGATGCCATTGAGTACGAAGAGTACGTTCAATATATTTTCTTCTCACAGTGGCGCAGGCTGCGTTTATACTGCAATAGAAACGGGTTGAACCTCATTGGCGATATTCCGATCTATGTTACCCACCACAGCGCAGATGTGTGGACATCTCCACATTTATTTAAATTGGATGGCAACGGTGAGCCTACGCATGTTGGTGGAGTTCCACCGGACTATTTCAGTGCCACAGGGCAACGTTGGGGAAATCCTGTCTTTAATTGGGACGCCATGCGGCATGAAAACTTCGAGTGGTGGGTACGGCGCATGCGTCATAATATCGCGCTCGTAGATAAAATTAGGCTCGATCACTTCCGTGGCTTTGCTGGCTATTGGGAAATCCCTGCATCAGAGACAACTGCCATCAACGGACGCTGGATTGATGCACCGGGAATGGAACTGTTTAGGATTTTCACCCTCCGCCTAGGCATACTGCCTATCATTGCCGAGGACTTAGGAGTAATCACGGCAGATGTACGCGAACTCAAGCAACAATTCAGTTTACCGGGTATGAAAATACTACAATTCGGATTCGGCGGTGACCTTACCCAAAACCCTGATACACCATTCCACCATGAGCCTCATTGTGTGCTCTATACAGGCACACATGACAACTCGACGGTAAAAGGTTGGTACGCAACCGAAGCTGGAGACCAAGGTCGAAATAATCTGCACGAGTTTGTTGGACAATGTACAGACATCGACAATGTCCACATCACGTTTTTACGCCTCGCCATGCAGAGTGTTGCCAACACCGTTATATTCCCCGTTCAGGACATTATCGGTCTGGACAATGCAGCTAGGATGAACACACCATCAACGGCAAATGGCAATTGGGAGTGGCGTATGACCAAAGACCAACAGCACCACCCTATGTTCAGAAAACTATCACAGCTTACAGGATTATTTGGACGCTGGACATAACAGACAGGAAAAGAGAAACTATCCGCGATACACAGCACTGGCTCTATGCCAGAATGCACATGCCGGAGGAAGAATGCATAAGCTTTATATTGGGATGGTAGGTCTGCCTGCACGCGGTAAAACAACTGTCGCTGCTAAAATCCTTGATGGTCTTTCCAAAGAAGGAATCCGCACAGAAATTTTTAATAACGGAGATATCCGCCGCGAACAAATCGGCGCAAAATCTTCCGAACCTGATTTTTATTGTCCAACAAATCAGGCAGGGCGCGCTGCCCGCGAAGAAATCGCCGTCACCAATATGAACCGTGCCACAGATTTTTTACAGAACGGTGGTAACGTAGCTATTCTGGATGCAACCAACGTCAGCAGGCATCGCCGCCTTATTATTGAGCGACTGGCGATCTACCCTATTCTCTGGATTGAGTGCATCAACAACGACGAAGAGCTGGTGGAAGCATCCATTGTACGAAAAACAAAACTTCCTGAATTTGCTAAGCTTTCAGAAGAACAAGCCTGCATGAGCTTTAAAGAGCGCATTAAGTATTACGAGCATATTTACTCACCGCTGCTTGATGAGAAAATGTGGGTTGTTATAGACTCTCTGCACAACCTTATCCTCAATGAAAACGTTCCAAGCGGAGTGCCTTTCTACGCAAACATCCGTGATATTTTGGTATCGGACTGGGTTCGCAACTTGTATCTCGCCCGTCACGGTCAAACAGAATACAACGTAATGGATCGAATAGGTGGTGATTCTTCCCTGACAAAACTTGGTCACAAGCAGGCAAGCTGCCTTGGCGAATACTTTAAGGGAAATGAAATTAATTACGTATTTACAAGCATGAAGCGGCGTTCAAAACAGACCGCACAATACGTGGTTGACCAAATGAAGAATTGCACCGTAATCCCGCTTCCTGAATTCGACGAAATTGATGCGGGAGTATGCGAAGACATGATGTATTCAGAAATTAAGGAACAATATCCAGATATTGCGCGTGATCGCTCCTATGACAAATACGGGTATATTTATCCCAAAGGTGAAGGATATATTACGCTCAAAGAGCGGGTAGACCGTGGTTTACAGAAAGCCCTGTTCCTTTCCGGCAATGCAGAACGTGTCCTCATTGTAGGACACCAAGCCATTAACCGCATGATTCTGTCCCACTTCCTGTTCCGAAGGCAAGCAGATGTACCCTATATTCTGGTGCCGCAAAATTCGCTGTTCCACATCATCTCCACACAGCAAAAGAAACTATTTGAACTTGTTAAGTTCATGGATGTAGATTTAGGCAACTAAATAAAAAGAGGATTCTATATAGAGTCCTCTTTTTTCACATATTGCTGCAACCACGCCTCTTAATTACAACAAAACATTCGTTATAGTATACCAAAATGTTATTTAATACTATGTTATAACGTAAATAACTGCGCAAAGTTTCCTTGTAAACCCATTTTACAATTCCATATCTAACTCTACAAAAGTAGAGCAGGCACACACTTCAGGGCTAGACAATACGTTATAAAAGTCACCATCAATTCATTCTTTTTTATCGGTTGCAAATTGCCAAAGCATAACTAATTCAGTAGATGAATAGTAGAACTGCCCGTTCTAAACGTAATCGCCGTAACATGGAATTGTATATGACACAGCAAACTGAAATTAGACGCAATATTAAAGTCTTACCGACCGACCTTCGCAACCAGATTGCGGCAGGCGAAGTTGTCGAACGTCCAGCCTCCGTCGTCAAAGAACTTGTAGAAAACAGCATTGATGCCGGTGCAACACACATCGATATAACCATCGAAGAAGGTGGACAAAACCTTATTCAAGTGCGCGACAACGGGCACGGCATCCCACAGAACGAGCTGGAAATGGCAGTAACCCGCCATGCAACGAGCAAGGTCGCCAACCTAAAAGAACTCATCAATATCGGCAGCTACGGCTTCCGTGGTGAAGCGCTCCCTTCTATTGCCTCTGTCTCTACTTTCAGTATGACATCCGCTCCCGTGGCATCGTCACCCAATACTCCGGCAGATGCCTTCTTTATTCAGGTAGAGCACGGAACCATCGTCAGCCAAGGTCCAGCAGCGTTGCATCAAGGCACTGTGGTTGAAATTCGAGACCTGTTTGCCAATATTCCTGCACGACTCAAATTTTTAAAAACCAAAAATACCGAAACGAAACGTTGTCAGGAATTACTGTCCCGTCTTGCTTTGGCGCGTCCTGACATTGGTTTCACCTTTACCAACAACGGACGAGAAGTCTGGCGTTTTCCGCAGAATCAATCCCTTCGTGACCGTTTAGCAGTCCTGTGGCCACCGGCTATTACCGACGATCTACTGCCTCTTGAACACACGCGATCCGAATATACCGTTCGCGGTCTCACAGGGCATCCTAAAAAAGCACAGCGCCGTGCTGACCGTATGCTCTTTTGGGTAAACGGACGTTCCGTAAACGACAGACTTCTTATGCGCGCAGCGCGCGACGGATATAAGGGGCGTCTTATCAGCAAGGAATATCCTCAAATAGCGTTGTTCCTTGAAATGTCACCAGATCTTGTCGATGCCAACGTGCATCCGGCAAAAAATGAAGTCCGTTTTCAAGATGAAAACAGCGTCTATCTTTCAGTTCGGAAGGCAATAGAGCACGCACTGGAGAATATTACAGAGCTGAGTCAGACAGAAGCGACTGAGGATCCTTTTTCATCTCCCGCGCCACAAGCCCCTGAAGCCATACAAACCAGTATAAATCTGGAAACACCAGCACCGAAACCCGCTGGTTTCTGGGGAGCAGCAGACGATGAAAGCGTCATCGGAAACAATTCATCTACAGAAGTCTCCGGCTACGAAACAGAAGTAATGCCGACTTCTCATGCTGCGTCTAGCTCAATTTCATCTGCACACGCTGATTTTGCAGACGTCACCATCGATTTTACACCGTCACAGCAACGTGCGGAAACACCATACACACCTGCCATGGCAGTTGAGGAGCCGCCGTCACCAACAGCAAGCCAAGGTGACCTCTCTCTTGCGCCGCAAGCATATTCTGCTTCAAGTACTGACCATGCCACAACAGTTGAATCGCAAGTTGTGCATGAGGAAGCTATAAATCACACAGAGGGAAACAGTACGGCTATCATTGGTGATCTTACGTATCTCGGGCAGCTGGCAGACACATACCTCATCATTCGGCAACGGGATGAAAAGCTTGTGCTGCTTGACCAGCATG
The DNA here is from genome assembly GCF_025210605.1 of Halodesulfovibrio sp. Lineage (NCBI taxonomy): Bacteria > Pseudomonadati > Thermodesulfobacteriota > Desulfovibrionia > Desulfovibrionales > Desulfovibrionaceae > Halodesulfovibrio > Halodesulfovibrio sp. Next base: position 187,226 of record NZ_JAOARI010000017.1, read on the forward strand.
CAGTGCATGAACGAATTTTATTTGAACGTATTAAACGTGATGCATCACAAGGACATTCACAGCTTCTTGCCCTGCCGATAAACCTCACGCTGCATCCTTCGGAATCAAGTAGACTGCAAGAAATGTGGGGCGATCTCGAAACAATCGGTTTCTCTCTTGATACAGCTGGGGAAACCGCTGTGCGCGTCAAAGGAATTCCGACAGCACTAGACACGGCTGAAGCCAAAGAATTCTTACGTGAAATTCTTTCCGGACAAATAAGTTCAATGGAAGACTTATGGGCTATGATGTCCTGCAAAAGTGCTATTAAAGCCGGACAAAAACTTACATCTGACGAAGCAGCCGGACTTATCGCTCAATGGCTGAAAACACCGGATCGTACCTATTGCCCGCATGGACGTCCGGCAGTACTCCAGTTCACCATTAATGATCTGGAAAAGATGTTTAAACGCAAAGGGTAACATCTCCCCGTCTATCTAATATTCCTTTATCAAAAATAACACTGGAGCAGCCTGAAACAGGCTGCTCTTTTTTCATTCCAAGTATCGCGCTACCGAATATCACGCAGCTAAACGCAATACTCTTTCATAGGGTACGATAGATATTACAACGCATTAAGAGGACTGCTCTCTTTGATTACCGTTTGTGGATTGATTTTGTCCCATAACAGCCTGCCACTTTGCTAAAAATAGCAGATACAACATCAAGAACGCTGTATTGTGAAACGGTATTCAGTGAATTTTTTTCTCCATGAATACGCACACTATTTTCCATACCCGCAACGCTCAGAGCAGCTCCGACGGAGGCAGAAATGAAAGAATGTAAAAGTGTTGAACGTATTACATGCATCATCGACGAAGATAGAACTCACGATGGCGAGCCATTATACCGCGCAATTGTTGAAGCGGCTCAAGGGCACGACCTCGGCGGCGCTACCGTAACCAAAGGTATTATGGGATACGGTGCCGGAAAAGTTTTGCGTCGTGACCGCCCGCTTGGTCGCAACTCCAACCTGCCAGTTGTAATCAGCATCGTCGACGAAGCAGAAAAGCTTGATGGGTTCTCCAAAACACTCTGCGACATGGTACAACAAGGTATTATTCTACGCGAACCTGTGACCATGTGCGTTGTTCGCCATGCCGGTGAAACAGTCGAGTAACACTGCAAAAATAAAAAAGGTGGAGACATACATCTCCACCTTTTTTTATTGCAAATTACATGTGGCAGATACACTCTGCCATATGATTTCATATGCTTTATACGCGCTAGAAACTATAAATACGGGTCTTCCTGAGCAAGGTAGTTCTGCACGTAGTCTTTTGCACCTTCTTCAAGAGAACGGAATGTTACCGGACAACCTGCATCCTGAAGACGTTTCATTGGTGCTTCTGTAAAGTACTGATACTTACCGCGCAAAATTTCCGGCATTTCAATGTAGCTGATATTAGATTCAATATCCATTGCAGCAAAAACAGAATTGGCAAGATCATTCCAAGTACGGGCATTGCCTGTACCAATATTAAAAATGCCGTTAGCCTGCGGATTTTCAAGAAGCCACCACATAGCTTCAACGCAGTCTTTTACGTATACAAAGTCACGCTTTTGCCCACCGTGCGGGTAATCCGGATGGTAAGACTTAAAGAGCTTCATCTCTTTAGTTTCACCAATCTGAGAGAATGCCTTGCAAACAACACTCATCATGTTGCCTTTATGGTATTCATTAGGACCGTACACGTTAAAGAATTTAAGAGACGCAATCTTGTCGAGACGTCCGGTACGTTCTGCCCATAGATCAAAAAGCTGCTTGGAGTAGCCATACATATTCAATGGCTTGAGCTTATGCATGGTCTCAAGAGAATCCTCAAAACCGAACTGTCCATCACCGTATGTAGCAGCAGAGCTTGCATTAATGAAACGGGCGTTGTTCATAAGCGCAAGTTCGCACATTGCTTTTGTGTATTGCAGATTGTTTTCCATAAGGAAGTCTGCATCTTTTTCGGTGGTAGAAGAACAAGCACCCATATGGATAACTGCATCAACTTCCCAAGGAAGCTGGTCATGCATCACCATCTCAAGAAAAGTATCGCGGTGGACATATTCTTCGTATGTGCGGTTAACAAGGTTTTTCCATTTTTCTGTAGAAGCGAGGTTGTCCACAACAATAATATCTGTAATGCCCATTTCGTTGAGCTTCCAGACCATAGCGCTGCCGATCATTCCGGCGCCACCAGTAACAATGTACATTATGTCCTCCTAGCAGGAGCTAGCTTGCTTTTTTCTCGGTAATTTTCTCAAGTTTCGGACCATGCTCAGTTTCAACTACTCGCAAGCCAAACATAGATACGGTTTCGCCAAGGGTGCGTCCAAAAAGAAATTCCATTTCAGTTGCCGGAACTCCGGCTTTTTCCATAACAACTTTACGGAAAGCCATATCGAAACGAACTGCTTCAAGAAACTCTTCTTTTGCGGAAGGGTCTTCTTTCATGCGCTCAAAAATAGTTCCGAGGTACTCGTAACCACATTTTTCTTCATGCATCCGCACCAGTTCAGCATAGCCGTTGTTATCACCAAGAACATCAAAACGGGTAATGCGGTTTTCGTCGTACATTTCCTGAATTGCATCAGGATTCCAACAGTCCAGAGTTCTACATTCTGCCGGACGGTCGTTGTAGATGAAGCACAGACGATCCACTACGTTAAAAAAGCAACAAGTCCATGTGCTCTCGTTACGGCGGGTAATCTTGACAATTTCCTGCTGAAGCGGTTCAAGCTGACCTGTAACGTTGTTACGCATCAACTCACCACGACGAAATGTCATAAGATCTTTACGTTGAAAAATACCTTTTTCGTACAGCTCTAAATCTTCTTTGTGCAGAGCAGGACCGCCCTTGGCACAACAGGTACCGCAACGGGTACATTCTTTTTGTATTTCCTGACCCATGTTAGGTCTCCTTTTTTATCTGTATGGACAGTTCGTCTATCCCCGCACCGCTCGTACAGCAAACTGGCATGTCATGTCCTGCCAGCCGACAAACCCCATTGATGCACTTACAAACCATGCCGCCATATACGACTTTGTATCACACGTCCAGAGCGTATCCTGTGCGCTGTCCAACAACTGCGGCACACAAAACGCTCCAAGTTCCGGTGGTTCCTGCACTAGTGACGATAATTCATCGACTGTTGGCAATCGCCAATCTTGAAAGCCTGCAAATTTTTGCTCATTCAACACCGTAATGTATGTATGAGCTTCATCCCATGTACAAGCAAATTCACTGCCGGACTGCTGCCACTTTTTACCGGTTGCAGCATCCGTTACTGTGCCGTCTTCATTATCAACCAAATCTGCCATGCCTACGCAATCTGGTCGCCATAATGAATCCAGTCCAAAAAATTTCTGTGCGTTATCAAGCCGAACCTTAACAGGTTCTGAACGAAGAACAGGGGCATCTGTAGGGCAAGGAGGCGTCTCGGCGAACTCGTCAATAAACCGGCACTCGTTATCTACCCGCTCGCGCCATACTTCCACTAGCGAATCAAGCGCCAACCGCATTTCTTTAGCTGTAGAAAAACGCTTTGCAGGGTCAAACGCCATTGCTCTATCAAAAAAAGCATCCCAGTCACTATCTAAATCAAGAGAATACTGGCTTGCACGCGGAACAACATTGTTTGTATACAGAGCTTCATCCGTAGGCAACACTCCGGTAAGCATGCGGTATAACATAACGCCCACTGAAAAAATATCCGCCCTGCCGTCTACACTGTCCGGCGCTGCTTCCTGTTCCGGCGCGGCATAATACGGAGAGCCAATCCGCTCACCTTTAGCCGTGGATGTCGGCAACATTTCCCCGCGCAAACGGGATAATCCAAAATCTATAAGCTTGATTTCGTCCAGTCCGGTAATCATCAAGTTAAACGGCTTCACATCGCGGTGCACAATTCCAGCCTGATGCATTCTATACAGAGCATCAAGGGTCTGGGACGCGTACGAAACCGCAACCGTGAGAGGCAATTTCCGAGTTGGTGCTTCAACACGGTAACTTTCACCGATGACCATGCCAAGGTTACGACAAAAATACTCCATCACAAAAAAAGGCGTGTCGCCCGCGGTATCGTAGTCCCATATTGCTGCAATATTGGGATGATCGAGTTTACCCATTATACGAGCTTCTGTTTCAAAACGCGTAATCAACTCGTCCCGATCAACAAGAAGCTCCATCATCTCTGATGGTTTAAGCACCTTGAGAGCTACAATTCGATCTGTAACAGGCTGACGAGCTTTAAATACAGCTCCCATGCCGCCTCTTCCAAGAAGCCCGCATACCGTATAACGTCCAATCTTCATGAAATATTCCTGTAGCCTACGGCATCAACCGTCTGGCGTACCGTTCCGGCAAACCGCGAGCCTTCATCTTGGCAACAGTCTCAGCGGGGTCGTATGCAACACAGCGTACAATAAGCTCATGAGACTCCGTGTCCCACACAAGATATTTTGCCCGTGGGTCACCGTCCCGTGGTTGCCCTACCGCACCTGCATTTACCATATACCGGCTGATAAAATCGAGAGTATATTCCCCTTCATGCAAATCACACCGCTCTACAACGCCGTTTGCAGCGCGTACGAGTCCCAACTCATGTGTGTGTCCAAGAAAAGCAATTTGTTCGGGAAAACGAGAAAATTTTAGCAGAACTCTTTCGTCGTCCAGTTCCCATATATATTGGAAAGCAGAACGCGGCGGTAGCCCGTGAACAAACAACGCGCCGTGTAACGAAAGGACAAGAGGGAGCGAGCGCAAGTACTGCAATGACTGTTCAGAAAGCATCAACGCTGTTTTATCCACGACCTCTATGGATTGCTTGTTGAAACAGGATCGATACTTACTGCGCCCAACGCCAAGCTCATGATTTCCGGCAACGGAAATAATACCCCGCTCCTGTACCGCTTTTACGCATAATTCAGGGTCGGGACCATACCCCACAATATCCCCAAGAGAAATTATCTCCGAAACATCTGGAAAAGAATGGGTAATATCATGTAGCACATGAGTAAGGGCTTCATAATTTGCATGAATATCTGACAGAACTGCAATTCGCATATGCGGAGCATATCAGGAAGTGATTTTGCTGACAAACTTTTGCCAGTACAATTACAGCGTTCAAAGGAGATTGAGAAAAGGCAAGGCAGAGCCACGACTACGGCATATATAATCACTGAAGATTGCACTAACCGCGCAGCTCACGTACCCTGAAAACTGGATTCTTTCTTTTACCGAAACAATAGTACTTTTATCGAGGTAATCGTATGCAAATAGCAATGATCGGGCTTGGGCGTATGGGAATGAACATGGCACGCAGACTTATCAAGGACGGGCACGAAGTTGTTGTCTGGAACCGTTCCCCTGATAAAGTTGCCACCATGGTTTCGGAAGGTGCAATTGGAGCACAATCAATTAAAGAAGCAGTACAAAAACTTACTGCACCGCGCATAGTATGGTGCATGCTCCCTTCCGGTGCTGTCACCCAGAAAGCTCTTGGAGAAATTTTAGAAGCACTTGATTCTGACGACCTTGTCATTGAAGGCGGCAACTCTTACTGGAAAGACGATCAAAAAAACTCAAAAAAATTTGTCGAAAAAGGGTGCGGCTATATTGATGCCGGAGTTTCCGGTGGCGTGTGGGGATTAAAAGTCGGGTACTGCACCATGGTTGGCGGTAAAGACCGTTTTGTCCACCGCGCCAAACCTATTTTCGATTCTCTTGCTCCGCCACGAGGCTGGAAACATGTAGGGCCTGTTGGAGCCGGTCATTTTGTTAAAATGGTACATAATGGCATTGAATACGCCATGATGGAAGCCATTGGTGAAGGCTTTGATCTCATGCATAACGGTCCTTTCGATCACCTTGATCTCGGCGGCATTGCAGACCTGTGGGGACAAGGTAGCGTAGTCCGGTGCTGGTTGCTCGAGCTGCTTGTTCTTGCCTATGAGCGTGACCCCGACCTTTCTTCCATTCGAGGATACGTTGACGACTCCGGCGAAGGACGCTGGACAATACTCGATGGCGTAGAAAACGGCGTTTCTGTTCCGGTGCTGGCGCAATCTCTCTTTAAGCGTTTTGAATCACGGCAGAAAGATGTTTATTCCAACAAAATTCTTGCAGCTCTTCGTAACGAATTCGGCGGTCATGCCGTTAAAAAAGAGTAGGTGCGCCCATGCCAAGTTTTGAAGCAACCGTTGCTCCATCCTCTGCCCCCTGTGAAGAGCGCAGACCGGACGGATGCGGAGTAATTATTTTTGGTGCATCCGGTGACCTTGTATACAGAAAACTCCTTCCGGCACTCTTTCATCTGTTTATGCGCGAACTCATGCCGGAGCAATTCTATATTCTTGGATTTGCCCGCACAAATATGAATGATGACGACTTTCGGAATCGAACACGGGAAGCACTCAGCGATGCCCACGAAACGAGCGATTCTGCAATTATTGACGCTTTTCTTTCCAAATGCATGTATGTCTCCGGTGACTACAAAGATCCTGAAGCCTATAAGCGCTTGCAAAAAAAAGCTGCCAGTTGCGATTGTGATTTCTCACAAAAAGAAAATAAGCTCTTTTATCTAGCACTGCCACCACAGCTGCATCCAACAGTTGTCAGCCGGTTATCTGAATGCGGTTTAACTATGGAAGGTGAAGATAAAAATCCGTGGGCACGCGTAGTTTTTGAAAAACCGTTCGGACACGATTTAAACTCAGCACTGGAACTGGATAAACATCTTTGCTCCATGCTCACACCGTCACAGATTTTCCGCATAGATCACTATCTCGGAAAAGAGACGGTTCAGTCCATTTTGATGCTCCGCTTTGCAAACATTATGTTCGAACCGCTTTGGAATCAGCGCTATATTGATAACATCCAGATAACCGTAGCGGAATCCGTGGGCGTTGAGCACAGGGGCGGATACTACGAACAGGCGGGATGTCTGCGCGACATGTTCCAGAACCATATGTTGCAAATGCTCTCACTTGTCACAATGGAACCACCAACACGGTTTGAAGCAGAATTTGTTCAAGGCGAGCGGGTTAAACTGCTTAAAGCTATACGTCCGTGGTCAGAGCGTACTCTTAAGGAAAATATTGTCCGTGGACAGTACACCGCAGGAAGGCTGCACGGCAGCGACGCTATTGGGTATCACGATGAAGCAAACATCGCGAAAGATTCGCAGACAGAAACCTTTGTCGGCATGAAACTCTATATCGATAACTGGCGCTGGCAGGGAGTGCCTATATATATGCGTTCCGGCAAACGCCTCAGCATGCGCGAATCAGAAGTAGCAGTAACCTTCAAGCGTGTTCCACACTCCATGTTCGGGTTTGCTTCCCAGCACGAGATGCCAGCCAATATTCTGGTTATGAAAATTCAACCGAATGAAGGGGTCGATCTTACAATCCATACAAAGCAGCCGGGTCCCAAAACCTGTATGGCAAGCTTATCCCTTTCGTTTAAGTACGAAGAAGTGTTCGGCATTGTTCCACCGGATGCGTATGAACGATTATTACTCGATTGTATGCTCGGAGACCGTACCCTTTTCCTTTCCAGTGAAGGGGTAGAAGCCGCATGGACAGTCGTCGATCCAATCCTCAATTACTGGCGGGATCACCCAGAAAATGCACCACTGCATCCGTATAAATCCGGTTCATGGGGCCCTGCTGCCTCAGATGATCTTCTGCTACGAAGCGGACACCAATGGCGCAACCCACCGGAAGAACACGGAACCCATTTCAAAAGTCTGGCAAAACCGCTCATTGTGCGGAAATAAGTATTGGTACTAATCACTATCAGGGGGAAGCTTATACACGAACAGCTTCCCCCTGATAGTGAAATTTTTCCAGCCCAGAACACCTATTCACGAAATCACACCTGACAGGCATGGTAGCATTTGATATATCCATAGCATGTTTCGTCCTTTTACTACCCCTATTGAAGATATAGCCATCATCTTCGGACATGAACGCACCCGCAGCGACGGTCAGAAAAGAATATATTCCATCGCTGGGGTACGAATTTCACCAGATGCCAAGACCAGCACCTTCACCTCACACATTCGCTCAGATAAATTACGCGCACGAGAGTATGCCCATTCTCAACTTAGCGAAGCACAGTTAAAAAAAGCACCGGACGAAATAACGGCATCGGGTCATTTACAAGACTTTCTCGAAGGGGTGGACCATATTATAGGATATGTTCCCAATGGACATATCATCTCCCTTGAGCCGCTCTGCAACAATGAACGCATTATTGATGCCGCTCTGCTGGCAGATTACTTCATGCCGTGGACTGGTGCGGCTACAGCAAAATCCCTATGGGAATATTTAAACAAGCAGGAGCGCAAAAAGGTAAGCTTTTCAGCAATGGAAGGTGCTGAACTATGCGTTGATCTGCTCAAGCATGTATTCGGCACTGTTCTCAACGACACATCATACCCTGCGGCGAGCACGCTGCGCTACTACTTACGGGCAAGCAACACGCTTTTCGGTACTTTTTGCTGTCACATGCTGGAACATTACAGCGATTATTTCGGACAATCCCTCATTACTCCGGCAAGTAGACCGGAAACTGCCGATTGGGAGCAATTTTTAGACACTGTTCCGAAGCAGAACAAGGAAACACCACGACGCGAAGCTTTCACGAAGCTGCCGGAAAACGAGATTCAACAACTGTTCGATCAGCTTGCTCATAAACGTAAAGGCTACAGTGTACGTCAGCCTCAAGTAGACTACGCTACCAACGTTGCACATGCCATAAATTCTAACGCTGTCGCCTGTATTGAGGCAGGAACAGGCACTGGCAAAACGTTAGGCTACCTGCTCCCTGTAATGGAGTTTCTTAAGCGCAATCCTTCCCAACGGGTTGCTATTGCCACTTATACTAAAAGCTTACAAAAGCAACTGTACGGTAACGAACTGAACGCCTGCCGTGAACTTTTTGGGCAATATAAGGATATCCCCGTTGCGCTCATTAAAGGGAAATCTAACTATGTGTGTGCGCACAAATTAAATGACATTCTTTCCCCGCTTCTTGATGGGATAGAACTCCTCTCATGGCTGTATTTTGCCAACATTTGCTATAACTACCGTATTGCAGATTTAGATGACGTGACGCCACGCATGCGAGCCTACTTTGATGAAGGTCGTACCCTGAGCAATATTGCGCAAGAAGTATCGGCGGGCAATGGATGTTTCAGCACCCACAAACAATGCCCCGGAAATATTGTTACTGCGGAAGCTGCCCAATCACGGCTGGTCATTACAAACCACAATAAGCTTGTGCTCATGGAAAATGACACACTCTTGAGCGGACTTTTTACGCATTGCATCATCGACGAAGCAAATCATTTTGAAGACGCAGTGCGCACGACATTAAGCCCAGAAGTATCTACATCTGACATTTTTTTCTACTGCAAATACCTGCGTGAGCAGTGCCGCAAACTTATACATGCCAGATCCATTTCGGAGATAATAGAGCATCAGGCAGAAGCGGTTGTCAGTGAAATTGCGTATGCAGTAACCAAAATGAATGCACTGCGGGATCAGTTCAAACAGATGAATCAGTCTGCCGCATATGGGGCTGTTCCTGTAACGCCTGCCCATGCAGCCTTCACAGAAGGTGATGCCGCAAAAGATCTTGCTATTTTGAACAAGCACCTCAAGCGCATTCACGAATTATCGGCATTTTTCACTGGTAAAAAGGCAAAAGATCTTCCCCTCGGCTACAAAACTATCTCCCGTTGCCGCACAATGCGAACATTATTGCAGGATGTTTGCACAAACCTTGATCTGATACGAAAAGGTCTGCACGAGGACGGCACATGGAAGTCTGTTCATGTTTTCCCGCGTAACTGGCTGTTATGCGGTGGACAAGTCTACATGGGAGCGTTCATCCGTGAGTCCATCATCAAACATCTCGATACAATGGTACTCACATCTGCCACACTCACCCACCAATCCAGTTTTACTCCGTATCGGCGTTCGCTGGGACTTGGTAAAGCAGACAGAGTGCCTTTTGCAGATGAAGAAGCACCGCAAAAGCCGTGTTTCGTTGCCCGCATAGCTCCACCTTTTACACCGGACTACTCTCTTGTCGTCCCTTCAGACGCACCGAGCGGTTTATATGACCAAAAAAAGCTGTGGCTGGAATACACGTTGAAGGTCTTGCCAAAACTCATTGAATACAATGACGGCGCAACCCTTGTTCTTTGTGCAAGCTATGAGGATTTAGAAGCGCTCCGTAAAAGTCTGGAAAATACATACGACGGTAACTACCCCCTCCTTTTTCAGAGAAAAGGAGAGCCAGCAACCGCACTTATCGAAGAGTTTCGAACAACCCGCGAAAGTGTCCTGTTCGGCGTAGAAACATTCTGGCATGGTGTAGATTTTCCAGGAAAAACACTTACTCAAGTTGTGATTACCCGCTTGCCCTTCCCTGCGCCCAACTCACCACTTATGGATGCCCGAAAGCGTTTTCTGCCAGAGGCAGCCTTCTGGGATCGTTACCGCTACGAAACTGCTATAAAATTCAGACAAGGAACTGGCAGACTCATTCGACGCGAGACCGACTCAGGAGTTGTTGTGGTGCTCGACAACAGGTTACTGCGCAATCAACGCCTTGCACCATGCGCTGTCATTCAAGGAATGCGCAACATACCGGCGCGGCATCGTGGCAAAGGATGGAAAAACAAACCATAACCTTTCAAAATTTATCTGGACAAGGGAGCACTGCCCCCTTGTCCTTATTTACTACGCAAAGCTAGTTATTCTTTTTCTCTCAACTGAGGCTTATCAGAAGCTTTTTTACACATGTTCTCGTATGCATGCGTAAAAAGCTTATTCAAGTCACCCATTGAACTCATACCGCTCATCTGTCCTGCAAGATATCCATGCAGAAAACCACGCTCGTATGAAAAAACTTTGGCTAAATCCATTTCGGTTGCTTTTGGGTTCTGCTTTTTAAATAACGCTTCCCCCTCAGTGAAGTATTGCTTTGCAACGGCATTTTTACGCATTTCAAGCGCAAGGTATCCGCACTGAATTTTATTCTTATAATTTCCTGCAACGGGAGCATTACTCATTTCTTTTGGAGCAGCCACAGCAACCTGCGCAACGAGCATTAAGCTCATTGCCAGTAACAATACTCGCATATCTTTTTCCTTATTTTTATAATGACGATACATTGAGACATTACGCCACACGCATGTCCCATCATATACGCAATGCTGTCATTTTTTATCCCTGCCAAGGCTGGCGGCTACGACTAGCACGTACAAAAAACAATCGCACTATATAGCGAACCACTGCAAAAAGCATATTCTTTTCGTAGTTAAATCGTAGCGCACGGAATGATCATCAATCAGGGTATAACAACATGACTCTGATTTCCCAGACAGCCTTCGCAGAGAAGTGACAACATTTTCTTTTACGCTCTATACTCATTTTTTTAAAAGCACATTCGCAATTATCTATAATAACACCACATCTACATGTAACCGTTTCATACCCTCTTTTTCTGTAACTCAAGTCACAGTTTACAGGGCTTTGAGCGGTATTTTACGGACGCTCAAAGGCTGCTTTTTTTGCTAACTCACCGGATTAGAACACGTAAGTGCAAAAAAGGTACATCGAATTTGTGCGTAAAAAAAATATATAAATGAATCTGGATAATTATCTTGTGAATTAGGTGTGGATTTGCCCTCGTTTAGAAACTCACTACTTGATGCTAAAGAGCCTTTTTGATAGCTCTTTGCCACCCAAAGAATACTTCCTTCAGGAGCCGAAAGGCGCAAAGGAAATCCGGTCAAAAATCCGGTGCGGTCCTGCCGCTGTAATCTTGCCAGTCTTCTCAAAGACTATCGCCCACACGGTATATGAAGCAAGAAAGCCAGCTCCCTTCCTGAAGTCTACCGGCACAAACGTGCTGCCGGTATAATTCAAATAATCCATAACCTGTGCCTGCGTATATTGGGGTTCCGCCGCAGTATACACATCCCAGGCTGTTAGATGTCGAATTGCTTCGCAACGCATGCGTTCTTTTCGTGTGCCTTTCTTTTGCCATGCACTTTTTATGACGTCGGAGTTGTAATGCCTAAACAGATTCTCAAGCGCGACGGTTGTATTGAAACCTGGTCCCTCGAACGAATTGCCCAAGCGATCCTTAAAGCACTCAAAAGCAGTGGCATCAAAGACCCACTTCTTTCTAAACGCCTTGCACGCAAGGTTGAGGAAAAACTTGCCAATGTAGAAGCTCCAGAGCAAGAACAAGTACAAGATACTGTGCAACAAGTGCTTATGGAAGCTCGCTTGTATGCAGTAGCTGAGCGTTACATCATTTACCGTGAAAAACGCCGTGAAATGCGTACACAAAATCAGGCATACTTTGACGTATCCAGCATGATTGAAAGCTACCTTGACCGCAGTGACTGGCGCGTTAATGAAAACTCCAACATGGGGCATTCATTCCAAGGTCTTATTCTTCACATGGCTGGTTCCGTTCAGGCTCGTTACGTGCTTGAAAAATATCCGGAAGAAATCCGTCAGGCTCATACTCACGGTTACTTCCACATTCACGATCTTTCCTTCGGTCTTGCAGGCTACTGCTCCGGCTGGAGTCTCCGCGATCTGTTGCTTGAAGGCTTCAACCTTGAAGGTCGCTGTTGTTCTGCTCCTGCAAAACACTTCGACTCTGCGTGCGGTCAGATTGTAAACTTCCTCGGAACATTGCAGAACGAATGGTCCGGTGCACAGGCGTTCAACAACGTTGATACATACCTTGCACCATTTATCCGCAACGATAACCTTGACTACCCTACCGTTCGTCAGCAGATTCAGAAACTTGTTTACAACCTGAACACCACTTCCCGTTGGGGCGGTCAAAGCCCGTTCACCAACTTTACCTTCGATATGGTTGTTCCTGCACACATTGCTAACGAACCAATCATTATCGGCGGCGCGTTCCAAGACTCCACATACGGTGACTACCAGAAAGAAATGGATATGATTAACCGTGCATTCCTCGAGGTTATGCTCGAAGGTGACGCAGATGGTCGTATCTTCTCTTTCCCAATTCCTACATACAACGTTACCAAAGACTTTGACTGGGATTCCAAACCAGCTCAGCTTCTGATGGAACTTACAGCTAAATACGGCGTTCCGTATTTCCAGAACTTCATCAACTCCGATCTTAATCCGGAAGATGTTCGTTCCATGTGCTGCCGTCTGCAAATGGATCTTCGCGAAATCCGCAAAAAGACTGGTGGTCTTTTCGGTGCTGGCGACCTCACCGGCTCCATCGGTGTTGTTACTCTGAACTTGCCTAAACTTGCCTACCTTGCACACAATGAAGAAGATTTCCTCGACCTCGTTGAAGAATATGCAGAAATGGCAAAAGAATCTCTCGAGTTCAAACGCAAACTTTGCGAAAAGAACCTCGATGCTGGCATGTTCCCGTTCTCTCGTCGTTACCTCAAAAACGGATACAAAGGTCACTTCTCCACCATCGGTCTTATCGGTGGTCACGAAGCATGCCTCAACCTGCTCGGAAAAGGTATCGAAACAGAAAGCGGTCTGCGCCTCATGCGTCGTGTACTCAACCACCTGCGCGCTCTTACAGTGCGTTTTCAGGAAGAGACAGGCAACCTGTACAACCTTGAAGCAACACCGGGTGAAGGCACTTGTTACCGTCTGGCTAAAACAGACAAAGACCTTTACGCAGACATCGTTTCTGCCGGTAGTGAAGTTCCGTACTACACCAACTCCACTCTGCTCCCTGTAGGTCTTACTCAGGACGTTTTCTACGCTCTTGAGCACCAGAACGAGCTGCAAACCCTGTACAATGGTGGTACTGTATTCCACTCCTTCCTCGGCGAAGCTGTACCGGAACCGGAAAGCGTAAAGAATTTCCTCATCAAAGCGATGAGCAATACTAAAATTCCTTACATTTCCGTAACGCCTACCTTCTCCATTTGTAAGGAACACGGCTACATCAACGGCGAACACTTCAACTGCCCGACATGTGGCAGCGAAGCAGAAGTATACACCCGCGTTGTAGGGTACTACCGTCCAGTAAAACGCTGGAACAAAGGTAAGCAGGAAGAATACCGCGAACGTCAGGAATACGCACTGTCTGCGGTAACTGATTGCTGCTGCGGCAACTAGTCTGCGCGTACGATACTATCAATAAAAAAGCCGTTCTGCTTATGCAGAACGGCTTTTCTTGTATAATCGGCAGGGATAAAAATCTAAAGGACAGCCTAGTTCTTCAAACTATGAATAGGCGCAGGAATGCGACCGCCAAGTTTAATAAACGGCTCTGCATTTCCACCCGGTACAGCCATAATTTTCGCTTCGCCAAGCAGACCGCCGAAGGAAACATTTTCGCCGACACCTTTACCCGGAACCGGAATAATTCGTACAGCTGTTGTTTTGCTGTTAATCATGCCGATTGCCATTTCATCTGCAATGATACCGGAAAGAGTCGAGGCTGTGGTATCCCCCGGAACTGCAACCATATCAAGACCTACAGAACAAACGCTGGTCATGGCTTCAAGCTTTTCCATAGTCAATGCACCGGATGCAGCAGCCGCAGCGATACTGGAATCTTCGGACACAGGAATAAACGCGCCAGAAAGACCACCGACATGTGATGATGCAAACGCACCACCTTTTTTCACTGCATCGTTGAGCATAGCAAGAACCGCAGTGGAACCCGGTGCACCAATAGAAGAGAGTCCGACAGCTTCAAAAATCTCACCGACAGAGTCACCCACTTCCGGAGTCGGAGCTAATGACAAGTCCGCCACACCAAAAGGAAGTCCGAGACGCTCTGCCACTTCTTTACCGATGATTTCACCGACACGGGTTACTTTAAACGCAGTTCGCTTAATAACTTCGGCGATGTCGCCAAGGCTGTTCGCACTGCCATCCTGCACGGCACGATCAATAGCTTTTTTAACAACACCGGGACCGGAAACACCCACATTGATAACTGCTTCCGGCTCACCCACACCAAGGTAGGCTCCCGCCATAAACGGTACATCTTGCGGAATATTGGCAAAGACAACAAGCTTTGCACAGCCAAGACCGTCTGAATCTGCCGTGCGCGCTGCGATATCTTTAATTCGCTGCCCCATAAGTGCAACCGCATCCATATTGATACCGCTACGTGACGATGCAACGTTAATAGACGAGCAAACACGTTGTGTCACTGCCAGTGCTTCCGGCAGGGAATCAATCAAGGCACGGTCGCCCTTGGTCATACCTTTTTCTACAAGCGCACCAAAACCACCGAGGAAATCAACACCCGCTTCCTGTGCAGCTTCATCAAGCACCTGACACGCCTTAACCATCTGTTCCGGCGTAAAAGAAGAACATACAACACCCATCGGGCTTACGCTGATACGTTTATTAACGATTGGAATCCCGTACTTGTCGCCCACCTCATTACACGTAGCCACAAGTTTTTGAGAATAATGTCTGATCTTGGTGCGAACTCTATCTGCAAACACGTCAAAGTCGTGACTTGCACAGTCAAAAAGGCTGACACCAAGCGTAACAGTACGAACATCCAAGTGCTCATTTCGGAGCATAGCTAAAGTACTGAGTACTTCACGATCTGAAAGCATCTTTTTTCCTTATAAAATGATGTACACAAAAACTCATCTTATACAGCTGCGACAATCAAGTAATGATTGTACCACATCTGAGCTACACAGGTTGCACCCTGTGCACCGCTTCGAAAATATCCCTATGCTGAACGCTCACCCGCAGCGAAAGCTCTTCCGCTTTGGTATTCAGCGCACCACGTAAAGCTGCAAGCTCTACAGAACCGGGGACAGTTACCTCAAAAACAATAAGAGCATGTCCATCCGGCTGATCTTTAGGAACAATAGCTTTCAGGTTGGCAATATTCACATTAAACTCACCAAGAATACCTGAAATTGCAGCAACCAGCCCTTTCTGGTCAGGGCCATCCACACTTACCACAAATGGCTGTGGATTTTCAGCAGACCAGCTTCTACCATCATAAAGGCGCGCTGTAACACTAAGGTCAATCTGTCGCTCAGTAAGTCCCTTCACCAGTGATTCTTGCAACGCTTCAACAGTGCACCCGTCCGGCATCTCAGCTATGACGATTGCAGCAAATTCACTATGCAGAATAGTTTGACTTACTTCATTAATATTGCATTCCAACCCTGTTAGCAGGCTGGATACCGCATGTACGACTCCCGGACCATCTTTGCCGAGAAATGATACAACTACCTTTTTCATATTTTGCACTCCAAACATATAGATACCGGAAGATTGATAGGCTCACACAATTATGTCAAGCCTGACAAAAGATAGTAGCCACACAGAACCATAGATAGCAGCTGTTTTACTACACAAGCAAGCTTCATCTCTTTTCACTACCCTACGTAGTCGGAACAGCCATATCCGCACAAGCATTTTTTAACAAAACAACACGCTGTATTTTATATATATTTTATATTAACAACAAAGCGTACATATTGGCTGACCAAGCCATGATATTTCAAATCACGCAAAGGATATTCGCATGAAAAAGATCGGGTTGATAGGCGGAATGAGCTGGGAGTCTACTGTTACATACTACCGACTACTCAATGAAGGCGTGCGTGAACGGCTCGGCGGTTTGCATTCATGTCGTATTCTTATGGAAAGTGTTGATTTTTCAGAATACGAAACACTGATGCAAAAAGATGACTGGGAAGGAATCGGCAATAAGCTCACACAAACTGCACTCAATACCGAGGCAGCTGGTGCGGATATGCTTCTTATCGGCGCGAACACTATGCATATGGCAGCTGACACGGTTCAGAGTTCATTAGAAATTCCTCTCATCCATATTGCTGACGCTATCGCAGAAAAGGCAAAAGAGCTTAATGTACAGAAGCTTGGCTTGCTTGGCACTACATTCACTATGGAAAAAGATTTTATCACCCGACCTCTTACAGAAAAATACGGGCTAGACGTTCTTATTCCTGATGAAAAAGCACGGACAGTTATCCACGATAGTATCTTTAATGAATTTTGTTACGGAAAATTCATTAGCAGCACTCGTGAAAAATACATCCGTATAATTCAGCAGCTTGAGCGTGATGGCGCTGAGGCAATTATCCTAGGCTGTACTGAAATAGCCCTGCTCGTTAAGCCGACAGATTGCAATATACCACTTATTGATACGGTACAGGCACATGTTGATGCTGCTCTCAACGCAGCGCTCGGTGAATAAAAACGCTTATAACATCTTATTCTGTCAGCATATTTGAAAAACAAAAAAGCCACGCTTTCAAGCGTGGCTTTTTGCATCTATAACTATCAATAAATTAGTGACATCCGCAGGAAGCACCATGCTGATTTCCACGCCCGACATACTGCCTACCCACAAGGATAAGTAATAAAATCGCAGATACATAGGCGATAATTCCATGCTGATGCGCTTCGACATCATTAATCCATGAAAAAACTGAAAGACCAAGTTTTGCGTACAACCAGTTCACGGCAAGACCAAGAATGACGGATGTTACCGCAATGGAACTTACGTAAATAAAGGCTACACGTTTACCGAGAGTCTGCGCTACGACAGTGATGGTTGCAGCGTTTGTTGCTGGTCCTGCTAACAGAAACACCAACGCACCACCCGGAGAAAGTCCTTTAAGTGCCAATGCGGCGGCAATAGGTGTCGATGCCGTTGCACAGACGTACATAGGCACACCAATGACTACCATTAGAATCATACTCAAAAGTCCGTCACCCACATATTCCTGAAAGAATGTAACCGGCAGGAATGTAGAGACAACAGCAGCGATAAGTATACCAATCAACAGCCATTTTCCGATATCAGCAACCAGCTCTCCAAAAGCGAACTGCATACCGGTCATAAATTTTTCTGTAAACTTTGACCCAGTGGATTTTGAAGAACAACAGCCAGAAGTGCACTCTTCTTTCTTTAAGGTCGTCGGTGCGAAATTAAGCGGAGTGAACTCCACTTTGCCCGGTTTTGGTTTTTCGGGAAACATATCAACCAGTGTTCCAGCAGTCAGTGCGGATATAAATGCTGCCACCGGACGGACAATAGTCATAATAGGGTCAAGCAACGCGTAGGTAATCGCTATTGAATCCACTCCGGTTTCGGGAGTAGAGATCATAAACGATGTCGTTGCTCCCTTACTTGCACCCTGTTGACGCAGTCCCGCTGCTGCCGGAATAACCCCGCAGGAACAAAGCGGTAAGGGAACGCCGAACATAGACGCCTTAACAACTGCCCCTTTTTTATTGCTACCAAGGTGGCGGGCAACAAAGTCATCCGGCAAAAATCCTTTAAGAAGCCCTGCGACAAAGAAACCGAAAAGAACGTATGGTGCGGCTTCAAGCAGTATGTCCCATACTTCGGCAAAGTATTGTATTACAATTTCCATAGTTACCTCTGAAAAAGCATTACACATGAATACGTGTTCATATGTAATTAAAACAGAAGGCTCAGCCGGTCAAGATTGAAAAAAATTATTTTTGAAAATAGGATTCAATTAAACAAAAAAAGGACATCAAAAATGATGTCCTTTTTAAATGATAACAATCTGAATCTATTATAGAAAAAGAGAGTACCGCGTCATACAAGATTACTGCTGCAACGCCATTTATTTACCAAAACAACACTGCAACATGCAGACTAGCCATCAATCTGAAAGGACATCAAAGGTGATGTCCTTTCGATACCTATAGTCATAACAGGCTCCGTCTACTTATTGACACATGATGAGCTTTGTAAACTCAATCCGCTGTCATTCTTCTGAGCGCGGCATTATAATACACTACGCAAGCATAGCTAAAGCAGCACTTAACTCAGCATTCAACCTGTTTTGTACACCAGATCGAACAAGTGGAGATGAGGTTACAAATTCAGTATGACGCTGTGCATAAACATTCTTAATAAATGTTTCCTGCATTTCTTCTGAGAAGCCGCCTGTTTCGCCAAATGCTTTTGCAAATATTTTCACAGCCCCACGAGGACCATGCTGCAAAGAGGTGGAAAGCAGAACTTCTTCCATAGCTGTACTCATGGAATCAATATTCATTTTTTCCTGCACAACACGAGCTACCGGCGTAAAATAGCGTGACTGCATAAATGCATCCTGCATTTTTTCAAACCGTACAGGGTCAATATTGGCTACTTCTTGCCAAGCTGTCGGCATTTCACCCTGCTTGGAACCAGTATTTATTTCGCCCGCTGCCCGCAGATGCAATGAGATATCTGAGGCATGCGTATCAAGATACGTCAAAAAATCGTCCATTGTTCCACGTGCAGAAGAGAACTGGTACTTACCGTACGAAGTTCCGCCTGTTGCATCGTATCCAATAGCACCAATATTTCCGGCTGCTCCAGATTCAAACATTGCTGCTAACGATCCGCGAACATTGGTTTTACCAATAATCACATTTTCAGCTTCATGCTGTTCGCTATCGTCGCTTGAAGCACTGTCAGAAGCTTGAACAACCGTTTCAAGATCACCACGAACGACTTCGCGGCTCATCATTCCTTCTAAATTAAATGCAACACCAGCGGCAGAAGCTGTTTCGAGCTGATTTTTTTCAGCTGCTTCTGTCAGCATTTTGAGTGCATTACTTAAAACATTCGGCTTAACAGCTGAAATGTCTATAAAGTTTGCAAGTTGAGAAACATTTCCTAGGTTCGTTTTTGCAGATGAAACCTGCTCTGTACCAAGCAATCCATAGTATGGAGATTGAATAGGTAGAACAGAATTTCCGGCAGACGAAGACGATGCCATCGCGTCTGCAATTTGCTGCGGTTCTCTAAGCAAGGCTTCAAAACGGCTTACACCATTGTTTTGTGCAGCATTATCAAGTTTACTCGCACCTGTGCGCCGTTTTGACTGCTGCAGGACTCCCTGCACCTGCGCCATAGAAATCTGGGTCACAGACATAGTTTTCCTCCTAAAGCTCCCCCGAGCTTGACAACGTACTCACGTTATTAAGCAAGTAAAATGCCAACCTTTTAGACTCGTTATAATCCGTGGCTTCCCAGAGGGGCGAGAGTACGTACTCACTGCTGTAATCCAAAACTTTGTCAATAATTTGAAAGTAATTTACTAAAAATGGATGCAACACATCGCAAGCAACATTCCTTCAGTCTGTATCATTCCCAAGCTGTGTACTTTTTGTAATATAGAAGCAATGGCAATCCGTTCTCCAATTTTGCATTGATCTTCAGGAAGATATGCTGTCCGTATTCAGATTTTAGAAAATCGACACTTGACGCTGACAGCATTTGCCGTATCTTCCCCTAACGGAAAAACGCTTAGCATCTGGTGCACCTATCTATTGTTGTACGATAGCTGCTGCACCTTAACCACCTTCGGATACAGGACATTCAATGGGAAAAGACCTGATAATTGTAGAATCACCCGCAAAGGTGAAAACAATCAAAAAGTTTCTTGGCCGTAACTACATGGTTCACGCCAGTGTAGGTCATGTGCGCGATTTGCCAAAAAAAGATCTCGGCGTTGACGAAGAAAAAAACTACAAGCCAAAGTATCAGATCATTCAGGGTAAGCAGAAAGTTGTTTCCACACTGAAAGAAGCAGCCGCTAAAGCTGACCATGTATACCTTGCTCCCGACCCCGACCGCGAAGGTGAAGCGATTGCATGGCATATTGCTGAGATTATCAAAAAAGAAAATCCTAACGCTAAGCGCATTCAGTTTAACGAAATTACCGCCCGCGCCGTTCGAGAAGCACTTGAGCACCCAAAAGATTTGAATGAAGATCTATTTGATGCCCAGCAAGCTCGACGCATTCTGGATCGTCTTGTTGGTTACAAGCTTTCTCCGCTGCTTTGGAACAAAGTAAAACGCGGTATCTCTGCCGGACGAGTACAATCTGTTGCCTTGCGTCTTATTGTTGAGCGCGAAGCAGAGCGCTATGCGTTTACTCCAGAAGAATACTGGGTATTCAAAGCTGAAATGGAAGGTGAAACTCCGCCGCCGTTTAAAGCAGCATTGCATAAAATTGCAGGTAAAAAAGCAGTTGTACCAAATGAAGAAGCCGCCCTTGCGCTTCAGGAAGCAGTGCTTGCCTCCACAATGACTGTTGAAAAAGTTGAAGAGAAAAAACGCAGCCGTCAGCCGTTGCCGCCTTTCATCACTTCCACACTTCAGCAGGCAGCAAGTCAGCGACACGGCTATTCTGCAAAACGCACCATGTCCATTGCGCAGCGCCTATATGAAGGTGTTGAGCTTGGCGACAAAGGTACAACAGCGCTTATCACGTACATGCGTACTGACTCTGTACGAATTGCGGACGACGCACGCGACGCTGCAAAAGAATTAATTCTCTCCATGTACGGCGAAGAATACGTTCCGGCAAAGCCGAGATTCTTCAAAACTAAATCCAGTGCTCAGGATGCTCACGAAGCTATCCGCCCTGTTGATGCTTCCATCACACCGGACTCCGTGCGTAGCCTGCTCCCGCGTGAGCAGCACGCCCTGTACACGCTCATCTGGTCACGTTTCATGGCTTCCCAAATGGCTGCTGCGCAGTTCCACGACACCACAGTGACCATCGCAGCCGCTCCGAATCCGACCACAATCAAAGACGCAGATACGCTTGCAAGCACATGGCGAGTTAAGGGCGAGCGTATGCTCTTCCCTGGCTTCCTTGCTGTTTCTCCGCAGAAGACCAAAGAAGATTCTGTTGAGTTGCCAAAACTTGAAGCCGGACAAGCCATTCGTCTCATCAAGCTTGATAAAGAACAAAAATTTACGCAGCCGCCAGCCCGCTTCTCTGAAGCGTCACTGGTACGCGAAATGGAAGAGCTTGGCATCGGGCGTCCTTCCACCTACGCGGCTATTATCTCCACATTAATAGATCGCGGCTATGCACAGCTGGAAGAAAAGAACTTTATTCCGACTGATTTAGGACGCGTCGTCTGTCAGCAGCTGGTAAAGCACTTCTCCACTCTTATGGATGTACGTTTTACCGCGCAGATGGAAACACTGCTTGATAACGTTGCAGAAGGGAAACTCAACTGGACACAGTTGATGACTGACTTCATGAACGATTTCAATCCGACGCTCGAAAAAGCAGCAACGGAAATGGAGTCCGTGAAGCAGGGACTTGAAACAGACCTTACCTGTTCAGAGTGTGGCAAGCCGATGATGATTAAATTCGGTAAGGCTGGCACATTCCTCGCGTGTTCCGGCTATCCAGACTGTAAGAACACATCAAACTTTACCCGTGACGACAACGGCAACGTCGTTCTTGTAGAGCGTCCAAAAGAAGAGCTGCAAAAAATGGGTGAATGCCCTGACTGTGGCAAAGACCTCGTGCTCAAACGCACTCGTACCGGAGGTCGTTTTATTGCATGCACAGGCTACCCAGAATGCAAACACGCCAAGCCGTTTTCAACAGGCGTCAAATGTCCGCGCTGTAACGAAGGCGAGATTGTCGAAAAATCTTCACGCTCTGGTAAAATCTTCTACTCCTGTAGCAGATACCCAAAATGTGACTACGCATTGTGGAACTACCCTGTTGAGGAAGAATGTCCACAGTGTGATTCCAAACTTCTGACAATCAAAACAACCAAGGCACGCGGCAAGCACTTAGCTTGTCCTGAAAAAACATGCCGCTACACCCGCAGCCTTGATGATGATTCTGAATAGAATCAATTGTTGTTGAGTAAACAAGGCATAAATACCTGAACTCTCAGCACAGACAAAAAATTAACAAAAGCCGCCCAAGCACATACAATGCTTGGGCGGCTTTTTGTGTAATTCCCTAGTACAATTCTAGGAAACCAACTCAACGATACGCAACAAAAAAACAATACTCTATTTGGAGATTGTCTTTTTTATCCCCACGGACGTGGGGAACACCTCAAACAGTAAACATAGTCCATCAAGCGTACCGGTTCATCCCCACTTGTGTGGGGAACACTTCGTGTGTAATTCGCCGCTCTAATGAAGCAGCGGTTCATCCCCACGGGGGTGGGGAACACTCTTTCGGTAACACACTAAAGATAAAGAAGAAAAATCGCCACATAAATTCTACCGACAAAAAACAAACAATTTTTAAAAAATCAGAAGTTATTATCCTAGAAAGACAGAGAGATGACACGCTATTCTTGCGGTATGTCAGATTCTGCACTCCCCAATCCTCTCAAGGATAAAAACCTGCTGCTCTCGCTTGGTTTAATCATTTTTATCCAGCTGGGTATTTCCAGCATCATTCCTATTCTTCCACTTATGAGCGATGAATTGGGGCTTTCGCTTGGCAAGGTGAGTCTTGTAGTAGCAGCCTATACGATGCCAAGCATTTTTTTGACACCCTTTGCCGGGTATCTTGCAGATCGATTCGGCAGAAAAGAAATTCTTATTCCAAGCTTACTTTTTTACTCTATCACCGGAACGGGATGTGCGCTTGCACCATCATTTAGTATGCTGATCTGGCTTCGGCTATTACAGGGTATAAGCGTGGCAACGTTTGGCGTACTTTTTTCCACGATCATCGGAGACCTATATTCAGGCAAAGAACGTGTCAGAAACATGGGCTATATCACCACAACATTCAGCGCCTGCACAGCCGTAATTCCACTTGCAGGAGGCTTGCTGGCGCTCATACACTGGCGGCTTCCCTTTGCATTGCCTATTTTTGGATTTGTATATGCAAATCTTGCGTTCAAACATCTTTATGTACCCAATCCAAACCATACACCAGACACCCGTAGCTATCTCGCAAACATAAAAAAATCTCTGTTCTTACATCATGGTCTGATATTGTATTCAATTACACTACTGGCAAGCGCAGGCAGCTTCGGTGCATATCAAATATACATGCCCAAGCTGGTAAATGTCGCCTTTTCTGGAAGTCCCGCACAAATCGGCAGCATACTCACGCTTTCAGCGTTGGTATCAGGTGTTATTTCGACACAACTCGTTGCCATCAACACCCTGTTTTCAAAGCGCAGTATGCTACTGGCATCCTTTATTCTCTATATAATAAGTATGGGAATGATGCCATTTGCTGGCACATATTGGGGGCTAGCTATACCTATGGCGTTAAGCGGATTGGCTCAGGGCATGTCGTACAGTACAATACTGATGTTTCTTTCCGAAGCATCCAGCGCAGCACAGCGCGGAAGCATTATGGCAATCAATGCCAGTATGCTCACACTAGGACAATCAATTGCACCATATATACTACTGCTACCGTACATGGCGGGCGGAACAGCATGGGCATTTATCACCGCTGCCAGCATTATGGCAGGATGTGTATGGCTTGCTCTACGGCTTCCACAAACGCATAGGCAGTGAATATGGCTACAAAGAGCACTGTGCACGAACAGTATCGCACAATGTTCTGCAAGCACATTGTCCGCGCATGCTTCAACACATCTCAAGATTGCTGTGATATGGGGAATAGAAGAATGGATAGCTCTATCTAGCAACCGCCGCTGAAGACGATTTATGCGCCAGATAATACCTTACGGCTTGCTGTGCTGAACCTAGGTAAGTTCTCGGAGGGGGGGAGAATACACAACAAGCCGTAAAGGTAGTATTACGCTGCCAAATGTGAAACAACCATTTGGAGGCGTATAGCTAAGCTCGTTTGGAACGGTCAAACTGCACAGCAGTACCGTAACAAGAGAAATATTTACTACCATCCGGATGGAACGCTATGTTCTCCTGATATCCGATGATGGCTTGAGCACCTTTATTAACTGCACGAGCAGTCATACCGAAAAAGGCATCGTCGGAATCATAGCCGCGACATGCAACCAGCCCGAGAACTTTTCCGATAGCACGTCCCTCGAGTACCTCAGTAGTTACTACAGGAAACCGACCGGCAAGAAATAAGTCCTTAACACGTTCCATATTTTCGGTACGAGCCTGTTCAGCCTGTGTCGGCTTTTTATCATTTCCACCAAGCAAAAATAACATTGTAGTCCTCCTGAATTGGCACCCTATCTATCGGGAACGCCACATAATTGTCTTTGCCGTGACTTATAGCAAGGAGCTTGCCATTTTTGTAAGCAACTGTTTATAAAGAACTAATTCAACACAATGTCAAAAAGACGCCACTTCACCGTTGGTGACAATTGAGTAAATAAACGGTACACGGAGGCGAGAGGGATGCTGCAAAATCATACTGGAGCGCCTTCAATCATTAGCTGCGAGGGGATTATTTTCTATGGGTGCACGCCTTTTCCGAATCTTTTTTTGCGTACTAGTAACCGTCATTTTGTCGGCGACATACGCTATTGCTGCCCCTACTGCGCCAATTAAAGAACGAAAAAATATTCTGTATCTAAACTCCTACCACAACGGGTACGAATGGTCGGACAACCTTCTCGAAGGTTTTAAAAAGCGCATTGAAGACAGTCCGTATTCCATAATGTTGCAGGTTGAATATCTCGACTCCAAAAAATTTCCTTACGAACAAGCAATCCAACATGTCATGGAATTGTTCCGACGAAAATTTTCTGACACTCCCTTCGACCTGATTGCCGTTTCAGACAACGATGCATTCAATTTTATCATTAAATACGGGGAAGAACTTTTTCCAGATGTCCCTGTTGTGTTTGTCGGGGTAAACGACTTTAACCCAGCACAAATTGCAGGCAAGCAAGTTACTGGTGTCACAGAAACGTTTGACGTAGCAGCAAACATCCGTCTTGCATTGGAGATGCACCCAAACCTGAAGCAATTGATTGTTATTGGTGACGAATCCGTCACGGGTAAGGCGATTCGCAAACAGGTTGTGGAAGGTATTCCTACTATTGATAAAGGGTTGAAGGTACAATTTTGGACAGACCTGCCGCATAAAGAAATTATCCACCGTGTTAAACAGGTTTCCCGCGATACATTTTTTTATTTTATTCCGATGTATCGGGAAATTGACGGTCAATTTTATTCCGCGCAGGAACTCCTGCAAAAGGTGCATGACAACACACATGCACCGCTTTATTCAAACTGGAGATTCTTACTCGGGCACGGCATCCTCGGGGGTAAATTAATTTCCGGCGTAACTGACGGAAGACTTGCCGCTGAGCTTGGTCTTAAAATCCTTAACGGCACACCTGCAAATCAAATCCCTGTTATATCCCAAAACACTTCACCGTGGGCATTCGACTACAACGAGTTAAAGCGCCTGCACATAAGCGAACGCGCGTTACCGGAATCTGCTAATATGATTAACGCGCCGAGCCGCTTCTACGAACTGAACAAGCAGGTGTTCTGGGTCATTATCATCAGCCTTATTCTTCTCACCATCACACTTGTTCTGTTGGTGATGAATATTCTTGAAAAAAAATCTGTAGAGCAAAAAATTAAAGATCAGCTTTCATTTTTACGCCTGCTTATGGATACCATCCCGATTCCTATTTATTCGAAAGATAAGTATGGAAGATACCAGCAATGCAACCTTGCGTTCGAAAAGTTTTTCGGAGTTCAACGCGACGACATTTTGAATTGTAATGAATGGGAGCTGCAAGAATTCGGTCTGTCCCAGTTGCAGCACCCTGTCGATCATCAATTGCTGCAAGAACCGGATGAATCCATCTACGAACAGACTATTTCATCCCGCGAAGGCGGCGTACACAATATCCTGCTGCACAAAGCAACAAACGTGAACGCCCGTGGTGAAATTGCGGGCATGGTGGGTGTCATCTTTGATTTTTCTGACCGCAAAAAGGCAGAAGACCGCTTACGCTTTGCAGAAGAAAAATACCGCTCTATCTTTGAAAACTCCCCGCTTGGCATTTTCAGGGTACGTCCTACAGGAGCCTTTGTTGATGTAAACCCTGCGTTTGCGAGGATGAACGGGTATACTTCGCCAGCAGAGTTTATGGCAGATGAAAATAATGCCCTTGAAGATTTGTTACAGGATGTTGATTTCCACAAAGCCCGTGCAAACGAGATTTTGACGTTTGAAAAAACACTGCTGCGCCCAGATAACACGAAAATTGCCGCAAACTTATCTGTGCGTGTTGTACGTGACCGCCTGAATAACATTGAGCTTCTCGAAGGCTTTTCCGAAAACGTCACTACACGCA
Source organism: Halodesulfovibrio sp. (assembly GCF_025210605.1). NCBI lineage: Bacteria > Pseudomonadati > Thermodesulfobacteriota > Desulfovibrionia > Desulfovibrionales > Desulfovibrionaceae > Halodesulfovibrio > Halodesulfovibrio sp. Next base: position 214,356 of record NZ_JAOARI010000017.1, read on the forward strand.
AACGCGCAGAAAAAGCATTACGCAATTCAGAACGAATGCTGCAATCCGTCATGGACAACATCCCACAGCATGTTTCGTGGAAAAGTAATAACTTCAAATATATGGGAAGCAACAGGTCGTTCGATCAGTTCTTTGGCGTCCAGCATGCCCGTGAGCTTATAGGCAAAACAGACGCAGAATTCTTGTTCAATAAACAAGATGCCGATGCAATGCAGCATGCTGACAGTCTGGTGCTTACCCGCAACATCCCGCAGCTAAAATCCAAAGAGCGTATCACGGATAAAGAAGGCAATCTTGTCTGGCTGGAAATAAACCGTCTGCCGCTTCACGGCGACAAAGGCGAAATTGTGGGGCTGCTCACCACAGCAGAAGACATTACGCAACGCATCAACCTTGAGCGCCAATTGCTTCAGTCACAAAAAATGGAAGCTATCGGCACTCTTGCCGGTGGCATTGCCCATGACTTCAATAATATTCTGACGTCCATTATCAACTCAGTTGAACTGGCACTTATTGATATTGACGAGGAAACGCTCACATCCAAAGATTTGGAACGTGCATTGCGCGCCGCACAACATGGTAGCGGACTGGTGAAAAAGATCCTTACGTTCAGCAAGCCATCCGTTGCCGGATTCCGTACAATTAATATTTTGGAAATTATGAACGAATCCGTGGGACTTATTTCAGCATCGCTACCACGTAATATTAACGTAGAAACAACCTATAATGTTGATGATGCACATACCTTCGGTGATCCGACTCAAATGAATCAGGTCATGATGAATATATGTACAAACTCGTTCCAAGCATTGCGCGAGCATGGCGGCACGTTGTGCCTTAGTGTGGATGCGGAATATCTTACAGAAGAAAAAGCAAGTCAGTTCAACATCCCTAAGGGTGAATACTTCAAATTAGTCATTGAAGATAACGGGCCTGGCATTACGTCTGAAATTCAAGACAAGATTTTTGACCCGTTCTTCACTACAAAAGGAAAGACAGAAGGAACCGGCTTGGGGCTTTCCGTTGTTCTTGGAATTATCACAGGGCACGGCGGGGGTGTCGAAGTAAGTAGTATACCGTTTGAACGCACCGCTTTCACAATCTATCTCCCGCATATTGACAAACCAGTCTTAAGGGCAGAAGAACAGCACGTAGAAAGTATTCTTCAAGGTGAAGGACGTATTTTGTTTGTTGAAGACGACCCTGACCAACTTACGACAATTCCTAGAGTTCTCAGAAACTTAGGCTATGAGGTTGACCCTATAGGTGATGCTGCGTTAGCAGCAGATATGATTAGTGAGCAACCCGAATCGTGGGATCTCGTCATCACGGATTTTGATATGCCCGAACTGAACGGTCTTGAGTTAGCGCAACATATCAGCGACACCGCACCGGAGCTTCCGGTTATTATGGTTTCCGGTCGAAATCTCGCAGCCAAAGGTGCTCAAGAAATTCCGTCTGTCAAAACCTTGGTCAGCAAGCCGTACAACAGTTCCATTATTGGAAAAGCAATCACTTCTGTACTGCACCCGTTACAGTAACTTCTCGCTAACCGCCCCAAAAGGCGCAGAAACACAAGTTTCGGAAACTGAGCATGCCCAACATTCTGATTATTGATGATGACGTTAATATCTGTGAGACTTTCGAAAGTCTGCTTTCCCGCCTTCAATATGATTGCTCCACAGCACAGACTATTGCTCAAGGATTCAGTCTGCTGCGGGAACAAGAATTTGACGTGCTCTTTCTTGATGTCCGCCTTCCGGATGGCAACGGACTAGACTACCTTTCTGACATCGGACATTTTGATAATCCACCAGAAGTTATTATCTTAACAGGTGATGGCGACCCGGCAGGAGCCGAAACAGCTATTCAACGCGGCGTGTGGGACTACCTTGTAAAACCTGCATCTATCAAAGATATTACGCAGACACTCAAGCGTGTTCTTAAATATCGTCAAGAAAAACGAGATAAAAGCCGCGACACAAAGCCACTAGCCAGTGCCCATATGGTCGGCACCAGCTCTATCATCCAAAACTGTTTCAGTCTGATGGCACAGGCAGCATCTACCGATGCAAACGTGCTCATCACGGGTGAGACAGGAACAGGCAAAGAACTTACGGCACGGACAATACATACCAACAGCAAACGCTCAAAAGGAGATTTTGTTGTTGTTGACTGCGCTGCTTTAACAGAAACCTTGCTTGAATCGACACTGTTCGGACATAAAAAAGGGGCATTTACCGGCGCGCAAACCGATAAGGACGGGTTGGTAAAACTGGCAGACAACGGCACACTGTTTTTAGACGAAGTGGGCGAAATGCCTCTAACTATTCAGAAATCCTTTTTGCGCTTCCTGCAAGAACGGGTCTTTAGACCTGTAGGGGGAACTGTTGAAGAAAAAAGCGATTTCCGCCTTATTTCCGCAACAAACCGTAACCTGCAACAAATGGTCGAACAGGGAGAGTTTCGCCGAGATCTCTTCTTCCGCCTTAAAACAGTCCATATTGAACTTCCTGCTCTTCGTCTTCGTAACGATGACCTTGAACAGCTTTCACAATATAGAATTGAGAAACTCTGCAAACAATATGGAATGCCCACTAAACATTTTTCTGCGGACTTTTTCCCTACGCTAGCCAAATACGACTGGCCGGGAAACGTTCGTGAGTTATTTAACGCCCTTGAACAGGCGTTAGTCGCTGCCGGTTCGGAATCTGTCCTCTACGCAAGACATCTTCCAGCCGACATCCGTATCAAGATTGCACAAGCAAACCTTGTGCGCGGACTGGAAAATCAGACAACTACCGAGACTCAATCACCGGTGTCTGAAAAATCAGACCAGCAATCTGCGGCACCGTTTTCATTTTCTTTCGATGCGCTGCCCACATTGCGACAATTTAAATCTGATATGGAAAAAAAGTACCTTCTACAACTCATCGCGCAGCATGGTTCCAACATTCAAGAAATCTTGGAAACTTCGGGATTATCCCGCTCCCATCTCTATGCATTGCTGAAAAAGTATAATATCTCCTTATAAAACAAGGTTGATAAAACAAACAAAATAAACGCTAATATTATGCAAACAAGCATTGTTTGTGTACTCATTTTGTTGTAGAAGGAGCAACTAGTTATATTCGTCTGATTTTTAAGACAAGATAACCTTTTAGATTTACAGGGTTAAGCCCCCCTGATTCAGGGATTATCCTTTTACTATTAGCCCTATCATCTATTGATAGTCTTATTTTTCAGACAACTTCGTGATTCGCAAAAAACCACAACAACAGCTTCTCAATATAACATATTGTAATCGCTGGGTTTATAAAAAATCACACAAGTGGCATATCTTTTGTATTGGTTAACCCGATCACCCTGTTTTTTCCTGTCGAGGAATGTGGGGCGGGGATAAACCCGCATTCCATGCAAAGTTAAGTAACTGCGACGCTCAGGAAAATGCAGGACAGCATGACCCACATGCTTTCAGGCTACATAAAGGAGTTACTCTAATGGCCAAGACTATGAAAACTATGGATGGTAACACCGCTGCTGCGCATATTGCGTACGCGCTGAGTGACACGGCTGCTATCTACCCGATCACTCCATCATCCAACATGGCAGAAGCTGCAGACGACTGGGCTGCTGCCGGCAAGAAAAACATCTTTGACCAGACAGTTTCCATCCGTCAGCTCCAGTCAGAAGCTGGTGCTGCTGGTGCGGTACACGGCTGTCTCGCAGCAGGCGCGCTGACTTCTACATTTACAGCGTCTCAGGGCCTTCTGCTCATGATTCCTAACATGTACAAAATTGCCGGTGAACTTCTTCCTGGCGTTTTCCATGTTTCTGCACGTGCTCTTGCATCACATGCACTCTCCATCTTCGGTGACCATCAGGACGTAATGGCTTGTCGTCAGACTGGCTTTGCTTTCTTATGTTCCAACTCCGTACAGGAAGCTATGGATATGGCTCTCGTTGCTCACCTTGCAGCAATCGAAACCAGCGTTCCATTCTGTCACTTCTTCGACGGCTTCCGTACTTCTCACGAACTTCAGAAAATCGAAGTTATCGACTACGAAGATATCAAAAAAGTAGTTAACTTTGAGAAAATTGAAGCATTCCGTCAGAACGCAATGAACCCTGAGCACCCACATCTTCGTGGTACTGCTCAGAACCCAGATATTTACTTCCAGGCACGTGAAGCTTGTAACACATTCTACGATGCTGTTCCTGCAGCAGTTATCGATGCAATGGCTAAAGTTGAAAGCATCACCGGCCGTTCCTACAAACCTTTTGAGTTCGTTGGTCACGAAGACGCAGAACGCGTAATCGTATGTATGGGCTCTGGTAACGAAGCTATTGAAGAAGTAGTTAACTACCTTACCGAAAAAGGTGAAAAAGTAGGTCTTCTTAAAGTTCGTCTCTACCGTCCGTTCTCTATCAAGCACATGCTCGAAGTTGTTCCTGCTTCCGCAGAAATCTTCACTGTTCTTGATCGTACAAAAGAACCTGGCGCAATTGGCGATCCTCTTTACCTTGACGTTTGCGCTGCATTTAAAGAACACGGTGAAATGCCAGTAATTCTTTCCGGTCGCTACGGTCTCGGTTCTAAAGAATTCACCCCTGCTGACGTACTCGCAGTATACGAGAACATGAAAGTAGCTGGTCCTAAAGACCACTTCACTGTTGGTATTACAGACGACGTTACTCGTTCTTCCCTTACTGTTGGTGACGTACTCGACACCGTACCTGCTGGCACAGTTCAGTGTAAATTCTTCGGTCTCGGTGCTGACGGTACTGTTGGTGCTAACAAGCAGGCTATTAAAATCATCGGTGACAACACCGACATGTACGCACAGGGTTACTTCGCTTACGACTCCAAAAAGTCCGGCGGCTTCACTGTGTCTCACCTTCGTTTCGGTAACGAAAAAATTCAGTCCACTTACCTTGTTAACGCAGCTGACTACATTGCTTGTCACAAGTCTGCTTACGTTAACCAGTACGATCTCCTCGACGGAATCAAAGATGGCGGTATTTTCGTACTGAACTCTAACTGGTCACCAGAAGAGATGAACGAACATCTCCCTGCTTCCATGAAACGTACTCTCGCTGAAAAGAACATCAAGTTCTACAACGTAGATGCTGTTAAGATTGCATCTGAAGTAGGTCTTGGCGGTCGCATCAACATGGTTATGCAGACTGCATTCTTTAAGCTTGCAAACGTAATTCCTTTCGATCAGGCAGTAGCTTACCTTAAAGATTCTATTAAGAAAGCATACGGCAAGAAAGGTGATCACATCGTTAACATGAACGTTCAGGCTGTTGATAAAGCTGCTGACGCTCTTGTTGAAGTTAAAATTCCTGCAGACTGGGCAACCGCTTCTGATGATTGCGCTTGCACTGGCGATGCTCCAGAATTCATTACCAACGTTGTTCGTCCTATCCTTGCACAGAAAGGCGACAAACTCCCTGTTTCCGCTTTCGAACCGGACGGTCTCTTCCCAGTTGGTACTGCAGCATTCGAAAAACGCGGTGTAGCTATTCTCGTACCTGAATGGGTACAGGAAAACTGCATCCAGTGTAACCGCTGCTCTTACGTTTGTCCTCACGCTGCAATTCGTCCTGTACTTGCTACTGAAGAAGAACTTGCTGACGCACCAGCAACCTTCACTACTCTCGATGCTAAAGGCAAAGAAGTAAAAGGTCTCAAGTACCGCATGCAGGTTTACGCAGAAGACTGCCTCGGTTGTGGTTCTTGTGCAAACGTATGTCCTGCTAAAGAAAAAGCACTCGTTATGAAGCCAATCGAAACTCAGGTTGACGATCAGGCTGCTAACCTTGCTTTCGCAGAAGAAACAATCGAGATCAAAGATGCTCTCATGTCCCGCGACTCTCTCAAAGGCTCTCAGTTCCAGCAGCCTCTGATGGAATTCTCCGGTGCATGTGCAGGTTGTGGTGAAACTCCATACGTAAAACTCCTCACTCAGATGTTTGGTGAGCGTATGATTATCGCTAACGCAACCGGTTGTTCTTCCATTTGGGGTGCATCTGCACCTACCACACCATACACTGTAAACAAAAACGGTCACGGTCCTGCTTGGGGTAACTCACTCTTCGAGGACGCTGCTGAATTTGGTTACGGTATGGGCATGGCTTACACACAGCGTCGCAACAAACTTGAAGACGTTGTAAAAGAAGCTATCGACACCGTTGAAAGCGTACAGCTTAAAGATGCTCTCACTGCTTGGCTTGAAGTTAAAGATCAGGGCGATGCATCCGCAGCAGCTGGCGAAGAAATCCTTACACTCATCGAAGCTGGCGTAGACCACAGTGCAATGGCACACGAACTCTACTCCATGGCTGACCTCTTCACCAAAAAATCCGTATGGGTATTCGGTGGTGACGGTTGGGCATACGACATCGGCTTCGGCGGTGTAGACCATGTTCTCGCTTCCGGCGAAGACATCAACATCCTCGTAATGGATACCGAAGTGTACTCTAACACTGGTGGTCAGTCTTCTAAAGCTACCCCACTCGGCTCCATCGCGAAAATGGCAGCTTCCGGTAAGAAAGTTGGTAAAAAAGACCTCGGTCTTATCGCAATGTCTTACGGCTACGTTTACGTTGCATCCGTATCCATGGGTGCTAACATGAACCAGGTTCTCAAGGCATTTAAAGAAGCTGAAGCATTCGACGGTCCGTCCATCGTTATCTGTTACGCACCTTGTATCAACCAGGGTATCCGTAAAGGTATGGGCAAATCCATCGAAGAAGAAAAAATCGCAGTTGAGACTGGTTACTGGCCATTGTACCGCTACAACCCAGTTCTCGCTGACGAAGGCAAAAACCCATTCATCTACGAGTCCAAAGCACCTAACGGTCAGATTCAGGAATTCCTCTCTGGCGAAAACCGTTACGCTCTGCTCGAGAAGCTTGCCCCTGAAGAGTCCAAACGCCTCCGTGCTCAGATTGAAGAGGATTACATGAAGCGCTACGAGTACTTCAAATCCCTCAGCGATCTTCCAGGCATCGAAGTAGCGGCTCCGGGTGCACCAGTTGCCTCTAAAGGTAACGGCGAAGAACGTTGCGAAATTGCAGCAACCGCCGAAACCGACGGCAAAAACGGTGCAGGTGATGCCTGCAACGATGGCCGCGACGCTAAATAGCACGCAGCCAGCTAACTAGCTGTTAAAGGTTCCCGGTAAGGGAGCGGAAGCCTGAGCCGGGAACCTTTTTATTCAATCGTATCCGTTTTAATGGTGGAAAAGCGGATACGGTTGCTAACAACCTAAATGAGGAGCGTTTTATTATGTTAGCAATGTTTGCTGTACTGCCTATTCTGGCAGCTCTTATTCTCATGGTAGGCCTTCGCTGGCCTGCAACTAAGGCTATGCCTGTAGCTTGGGCGTGTGCTGTTCTTGGCGCAATGGCAGGCTGGGGTCTTGATGCAGGCTACGTAGCCGCTATGTCTTTCCATGGCCTCATTACAGCAATCTCCGTACTTATCATCGTTTTTGGTGCTATCCTTATTCTGTACACATTGCAGTACAGCGGTGGTATGGAAACAATTCAGTACGGCATGCAGCAGATTTCCGCTGACCGTCGCGTTCAGGCGATCATCATCGGTTTCATGTTTGCTGCATTCATTGAAGGTGCTGCTGGCTTCGGTACTCCGGCTGCTCTTGCTGCACCTCTGCTTCTGTCTCTTGGCTTCCCGCCACTCGCAGCAGCAGTACTCTGTCTCGTATTTAACTCTTTCCCAGTAACTTTTGGTGCTGTTGGTACCCCGATTATTCTCGGTCTTAAATACGTTCGCCCTCTCGTGGATCAGGCTGTTGCAGCTGGCATCCCGGGTCTCAACTTCGCTTCTGTCGATCAGTTCAACGCTGTTATCGGCCAGTGGGCAACCGTATACAACACACCAATGATTTACATCCTTCCTATCTTCATGCTCGGTTTCATCACCCGCTACTTCGGTCCTAACCGCAGCTGGAAAGAAGGCTTTGGCGCATGGAAATTCTGTGTATTTGCATCAACCGCATTTATCGTACCTTACCTCGTATTCGCTTGGATGATCGGTCCTGAGTTCCCATCCCTTATCGGTGGTCTCGTTGGTCTCGGTATCATCATTCTTGGTGCTAAAAACGGTTTCTGCATGCCTAAAGATCACTTTGACTTTGGTGATCACAACAAATGGGATCCTGAATGGACTGGCGAAATTAAAGGTGGTGGTTCTACCAACTTTACTGCTCACATGTCTCAGTTCCGTGCATGGCTTCCATACGTTCTTATCGGTGCTATCCTCGTTGTTACCCGTATTCCTGAACTCGGTCTCAAAGGCATGCTCGCTGGCGTATCTCTCGGCTTCGACGCAGGCTTCCTCGGCCACCCAGAAATTAAGAACTCAATTAAATACCTCTACCTGCCGGGCACCATTCCATTCGTACTCGTTGCTATTCTCACCATCGGCCTGCACGGCATGAGCGGTGAAAATACCAAACGTGCTTGGAGTGAAGCTATCGCTAAGATGAAGAACCCAACCATCGCTCTCGTATTCGCAGTAGCGCTGGTATCCATCTTCCGTCTTTCCGCTAACAACCCTTCAGGTCTTCCTTCCATGCCATTGGCATTGGCGGAAGTTGCAGCTAACATCTTCGGTGGTGCATGGCCAATGTTTGCATCCTTCGTTGGTGGCTTAGGTGCATTTATTACTGGTTCCAACACCGTATCTGACCTTCTCTTCGCTGAATTCCAGTGGGGCATGGCAACACAGCTCGAGTTACCTCGTCAGCTTATCGTTGCTGCTCAGGCAGTTGGTGGTGGTATGGGTAACATGGTTTGTATCCACAACATCGTTGCTGCTTGTGCGGTTGTAGGTCTCTCTGGTCGTGAAGGCGCCATCCTTCGTCGTACCTACGGTCCTTTCCTCCTTTACGGCATCGTAGTTGGTATCATGGTATCAGCTTGTATCGTGATGTTCCCAACCCTCTTCTAAAGTATACTTGCCGGAGACAGTCACATACGGCTGTCTCCAGCTTTTTACTAGTGTATTGAAGAACGGGGCTACTGCGGAAGTGTGCCCCGTTTTTTCAAGTATTCGCCCAAGCTGCTCGTTGCCGGTTATTTTGAGCACTTGAGGCTGATTGTAGACAACATAATTATTGAGGAGAACTCCGTGATTAGTGCGTCCTTGACTAAAGAATTTGAAGCCGCAGTCGGCAAAGAAAATGTGTTTACTTCTGAGCCGGAGCGTCAGGCTTACTCTTATGACTCCGCTGTACTTGAACCTGTAACTCCTGCATTGGTTGTTCGCCCGACCAATTCTGAAGAATTAGGTAAAGTTATTGCGCTCTGTAACGAAAACAACTGCCCTATCACTGTACGCGGTGCCGGTACAAACCTTTCCGGCGGCACTATTCCAGATAAGCGTGATGGCATTGTTATTCTCACAAACGGTCTGAACAAGATCCTCGAAATCAACGAAGAAGATCTTTACGCTGTTGTTCAGCCGGGTGTTGTTACTGCACAGTTTGCACAGGAAGTTGCAAAACGTGGTCTGTTCTACCCGCCTGACCCGGGTTCTCAGGCTGTTTCCACTATCGGCGGTAACGTTGCCGAAAACGCCGGTGGTCTTCGCGGTCTTAAATATGGCGTAACCAAAGATTACGTTATGGGTCTCGACTTTTTTGATGTAAACGGTCAGCTCGTAAAAACCGGTTCACGCACTGTTAAATGTGTAACCGGCTATAACCTTGCAGGTCTTATGGCTGCTTCTGAAGGCACTCTTGGTGTATTCAACGAAATCATCCTCAAACTTACACCACCACCTGCTGCATCTAAAGCTATGATGGCTGTATTTGACGATGTTAACAAAGCTTCCGAAGCTGTTGCTTCCATTATTGCTGCCCACGTTGTTCCTTGTACTCTTGAATTCATGGATCAGGCTGCACTCAAACACGTTGAAGCATACACTAAAGCAGGTCTTCCTGTAGAAGCTGCTGCTATTCTTCTTATCGAAGTAGACGGTCACCCGGGACAGGTTGCTGACGAAGCTGCTGTTGTAGAAAAATGTCTCTCTAAAGCTGGTGCAACTGCTGTTCACGTTGCAAAAGACGCTGAAGAGAAATTCAAACTGTGGGAAGCACGCCGTAACGCGCTGCCAGCTCTTGCTCGTGCTAAGCCGACTACAGTTCTTGAAGATGCAACAGTACCTCGCTCCCAGATTCCTGCAATGGTAGCTGCAATTAACGACATTGCGAAAAAATACGATCTTGCTATCGGCACATTCGGTCATGCTGGTGACGGTAACCTTCACCCGACAATCCTTTGTGACCGTCGTGATGCAAAAGAATTCCACCGTGTAGAAGAAGCTGTTGATAATATCTTTGACGTAGCTCTTTCTCTCAAAGGTACACTTTCCGGCGAGCACGGCATTGGCATGGCAAAATCCAAGTGGATGGAAAAGGAAACTTCCCGCGCAACAATTGACTACTCTCTCAATATGAAGCGTGCGATTGATCCTAATAACATCCTCAACCCAGGTAAAATCATCGCAGGGTAGTAGTATGTCAGCAGATCTTACTAAACTTGCGAAGCTCCTTCAGGAGCTGGATGACCAGATGGTTGCTTGCATGAAGTGCGGCATGTGTCAGGCTGTTTGTCCAGTTTTCTCCGAAACAATGAAAGAGTCTGACGTAACCCGTGGTAAAATTGCCCTGCTCGAGCGTCTTGCAGCAAAACTTATTAACGATGCAGAAGGTGTTCAGGAAGCTCTGAACCGCTGCCTGCTTTGCGGCTCCTGCGGAGCCAACTGTCCATCCGGCGTACAGATTAGCGATATCTTCATTAAAGCTCGTAGCATTGTTAACGAGTACATGGGGCTTTCCCCAGTGAAAAAAGCTATCCTGCGCGGCATGGTCGGCAACCCTAAGCTTTTCAACATGCTTCTTGATTTCGGTTCTAAGTTCCAGAACCTGATGACATCAAAAGCATCTGAAACTCAGGCTACCCGCAAAGCACTATTGCTTGAGCCATTTATCGGCAACCGTCATTTTAATCCGGTTGCTAAAAAATCACTGCACGCCAAATACGGTACAATTGATACTCCTGCCGGAAAATCCGGTCTGCGAGTGCTCTTCTTCCCTGGCTGTGTAGCGGATAAAATGTACACCAACATGGGCGAAGCATGTCTTAAAGTATTCAAGCATCACGGCGTAGGCGTCTGGATGCCAGCTACTCAGGCTTGCTGTGGTATTCCTGCTCTTTCAGCAGGCGATAGAACTGCCTATGACAAGATGGTGAAATACAACGCGGAAATTTTCGCCGAGGGTAAATATGATTATATTGTTGCCCCGTGCGGTTCCTGTATTTCTACCATCATGAAATACTGGCCTAAGTACGGTAAAGAATATCCGGCTGACGTGCAGGCAAAAATCGAAAAGATTGCTGCCAAAGCAATGGATATTAATGAATTCCTCGTAGATGTTCTTGGTGTAAAACCGCAAGGCGATGCACCTAAGGGCGGAAAAAAGGTGACCTTCCACGATTCTTGTCACCTTAAAAAAGGACTCGGCGTAGCAGAACAGCCACGCGACCTTATCCGCATGAACAATAACTACGAACTGGTAGAAATGAATGAAGCTGACCGTTGCTGTGGATGCGGCGGTACCTTCACATTATACCACTATGATCTGTCTAAACAGATCGGGGGACGTAAGCGTAACAACATTGTTGATACCGGTGCGCAGGTTGTATCTACAGGCTGTCCTGCTTGTATGATGCAAATGAATGATATGCTTTCACAAAACTACGACAATGTAGAAGTAAAGCACAGCATCGAACTCTACGCTGAAACCCTGTAATCGCTATGCGATATATGGTTCAGTGACAACGTCCTGAACTTACAGACTGAAACAAATCCGTACATTGTCATTGCGGTAGATATCTTTCTCCGACGTATAGTGCGTAAGAGCTTGAAATTTATATTGCAATAACGCAATGTACGGGTTTGCCATCGGTCTGCAAAAGTATTCCTCAGGAAGTGGTTCTGAGGGTGCAGGTTCGATCATAAAAATTGGCTAGTATCAATGGATATGCAAGGAGTCCATAGTGTCCCAAAACCTTTATATTACAGCTACCGAAGCAAGAACAGGTAAATCTGCCGTTGTGCTCGGCATGATGCAGTTGCTGACTAAAGACATCAGCAACGTTGCGTTCTTCCGCCCTATCATCAATGATGATGAAAACGGCAAAAAAGACCACGACATCAACCTCATTCTTGAATACTTCGGCATGGATATCCCTTACGAGGATACCTATGCTTACACACTCAATCAGGCTCGTGAGCTTATCAACAACGGTCAGCGCTCCATCCTGCTTGAGAATATTCTCAACAAGTACAAACAGCTTGCTGACAAATACGACTTTGTTCTTTGTGAAGGAACTGACTTCCTCGGTAAAGATGCAGCTTTCGAATTCGACCTCAACGCAGATATTGCAGCTAACTTAGGCTCCCCTGTTCTTGTTGTTATCAACGGTCAGAAACAGGACTGCGAAGAAATTATCAGCTCCACCAAGCTCACACTCGATTCTCTCGAAGACAAAGGTCTCGATATCGTTGCTTCCGTCATTAACCGTGCAGAAGTAACCTCTTCACAGTGCGCAGACATCATTTCTCAGATCGGCACCAAAGACGATGCTGACAAAGAGCTTGCAGTCTACATTATTCCTGAAGAACCAACCCTGAGCAAACCGACTATGAAAGACGTGGCTCAGTGGCTTGGCGGTGAAGTTGTTTACGGTGAAGACCGCTTGGACACCCGCGTAGACGACCTGTGCGTTGCAGCAATGCAGATTGGCAACTTCCTTGATTACGTGAAAGAAGCCAGTCTTGTTATCACCCCTGGTGACCGCTCAGACATCATTATTTCCACTCTCGCTTCCCGCATGTCTTCCACCTACCCGGATGTATCCGGTATTGTGCTTACTGGTGGTCTTGAGATGGCAAAGAATGTCAGCCGCCTTGTTGAAGGCTGGTCTGCGGCTCCAATTCCTGTAATCAGCGTAAAACAGCACACCTACCTCGCTATTCAGGTTCTCAACCAGATGTACGGTCGCATTGATCCTAAAGACAGCCGCCGCGTTGCAACTGCTCTGGGTATCTTTGAAGACAACGTAGATACTGCGGAAGTTTCACGCCGCGTTATCTCCCGTAAATCTGACAAAATTACTCCAAAGATGTTTGAGTTCAACCTCATTGAGAAAGCTAAATCACATAAAATGCGCATTGTACTTCCTGAAGGTCAGGAAGAGCGTATCTTACGTGCAGCTGAAATGCTCAACCGTCGCGGTGTTGCAGAAATCATTCTGCTCGGTAACGTTGAAATCGTTAAACAGAAAATTTCTGAATTAGGTCTCCAGCTTTCTGATATCACTATCATTCAGCCAGAACTTGCACCTAACTTTGACGACTACGTAGAAACCTACTTTGAAGCACGTAAAAAGAAAGGTATCAGCATGGAGCACGCCCGTGACACCATGTGCGATACCACTTACTACGGCACTATGATGGTTAAAAAAGGCGATGCAGACGGCATGGTATCCGGTGCAGTTAACACCACTGCACACACAATCCGTCCAGCATTCGAATTTATTAAAACCAAACCGGAAGCTTCTATTGTTTCTTCCGTATTCCTCATGTGCCTCAAAGATCGTGTTCTTGTTTTCGGTGACTGCGCAGTTAACCCGAACCCTACTTCCGAACAGCTTGCTGAAATTGCTATCGGCTCTGCGGACACTGCACGCATTTTCAATGTTGACCCACGCATTGCAATGCTCTCTTACTCCACCGGTTCTTCCGGCAAAGGTGCAGATGTAGAAAAAGTTATTGAAGCTACTAAAATTGCTCAGGAACGTGCTCCACAGCTCAAACTGGAAGGCCCACTCCAGTACGATGCTGCTATCGATGCAGACGTTGCAGCGACTAAGCTTCCTGACTCCGAAGTTGCAGGTCAGGCCACTGTATTCATCTTCCCAGACCTCAACACCGGTAACAACACATACAAAGCTGTTCAGCGCGCTGCAAATGCAGTAGCTATCGGTCCAGTCTTGCAAGGACTCAATAAGCCTGTTAACGACTTGTCCCGCGGTTGTACCGTACCAGACATTGTGAACACTGTTGCTATTACAGCAATTCAGGCACAAGCTGAGAAAGGGCTTATTTAGCCAGCACTTTTAAAGGATAAAATAGATGAACGTACTCGTAATTAACTCCGGCTCTTCTTCTTTGAAATTTCAACTGATTGACATGGAAAACGAAACCGCTCTTTGTTCCGGTCTCGTAGAACGTATCGGTCAGGACATGGGCAAACTTGTTAACAAGATTGCTCCTGACACCGACGACGAACGTAAAGTTGTCATCGACGAAGCGTTTCCTAACCACGAAGTGGCTATGAAACGTGTTGTTGAACTGCTCACAGACGAAAAAGACGGCGTAATTAAAGATAAATCTGAAATTGGCGCAATCGGTCACCGTGTACTCCTCGGTGGCGAAGAAATTAAAGAATCCGTAAAAGTGGATGACAACGTAAAAGAGATTATCCGCAAATACATCCCACTCGGTCCTTTGCATAACCCTGCAAACCTTGATGGTATTGAAGTTTGTGAAACTCTCTTCCCTGGCACTCCAAACGTTGGTGTATTCGATACTGAATTCCACCAGACAATGCCTGAGAAAGCGTTCCTTTACCCGCTTCCTTACGATCTTTACGAAGATCTTAGAATCCGTCGTTACGGCTTCCACGGCACTTCCCACCGTTTTGTTGCAAAACAGGCAGCAAAATTCATGGGTAAAGCACCAGAAGACCTTAACCTCGTGATTTGTCACCTTGGTAACGGTTGTTCCATGTCTGCTGTTAAAGCAGGTAAATGCGTAGACACCACCATGGGTATTACTCCTCTTGAAGGTCTCATGATGGGTACCCGTTGTGGCGACATCGACCCTGCTCTCGTTCCTTTCATCATGGATCGTAAAGGTCTTACCGGTGCAGAAGTTGATACCCTCATGAACAAGCAGTCCGGTCTCTTCGGTATCTGCGGCATGAGCGATATGCGCGACATCCACGCAGCAGTAGAAAAAGGCGACGAAAAAGCAAAAACCGCTCTCGACATGTTCGTTTACCGCATCAAAAAATACATCGGCTCCTTCATTGCTGCACTCGGCAACGTTGACGCTATTGTATTTACTGCTGGTATCGGTGAAAACGATGACATCGTTCGCGAAATGGTTTGTGCTGACATGGATCTCTTCGGCATCAAAATTGATGTTGAAGAAAATGCAACCCGTCGTGGCACAGAACGTTCCATCAACGGTGGTGGCAAAACTGAAGTTCTTATTATCCCAACCAACGAAGAACTCGAAATCGCTCAGGCTACAGTTAAAGTACTCGCCTAGCATTTAAGTTCATTGCGAAGTTAATCCGGAGCAGAAACGTGCCGGTTTCTGCTCCGGTATTTGCCATTTTGCCGAAAGAGGTATATCCCGAAGCATCTTCTTTGGGAGGGAATACATGATTGGACTTTATATTGGATCTACAGACGCATTTGCGGGAAAAAATATTGTATTGATGGCTTTAGGGCTGGAGATGCAACGGCGCGGGATGCGTGTAGGCTATATGAAGCCTGTCGGGTCACTTCCTAAACGGGTTGATGATGTCATCGGGGATGAGGACGCCATCGTCATTCAGGAGCTTCTCGGTCTTGAGATTTCTCCGGATATACTTACACCGGTAATTATTCCAGATAACCTGAGAGTCACTACCCTCTCTGATGAAACAGACGCTTTGGCTGCCATCCAAAGTGCCTACAACACCATTTCCAAAGACAAAGATGTTATGCTCGTCGGCGGTTGTGGTTCCATCCAATATACCGGTACCCACAGGGGTGTGGATGGTCTCACCTTGTCGCGAAAACTTGGATTGAAAACGTTACTCGTAGATCGTTACCGCAGAAACAGGCTCAACTATGATGCCATTCTTAACATTAAGAAAACACTCGGCGACGATATGCTCGGAATACTGTTTAACGATGTACCGGAAGATTTTTCACGCGATGCAGAAGACATTCTGATTCCGTTTTTAGAAAAAAACGACGTGGATGTATTCGGCATGGTTCCTAGAGACCCGATGCTTAACGCCATTAAAGCATCCGAACTCTCATGGCGCCTCAAAGGAAAAATCATCTCAGGTAACTCACAATCCCAACGTATTATTCAGAACTTCTTGATTGGTACTATGCAGGTGGAAAACTTTATGACGTATTTCCGCCAGTCATCCAATCTTGCCACCATTGTTGGTGGAGACAGAACAGATTTGCAGCTTATCGCTATGGAAGGCGGATGTCCTTGTCTTATTGTGACAGGAAACATCACCCCTAACGAAATTGTACGTGCCCGTTCCGAACAGCTTGGCGTTCCTGTTATTCAGGTTCCAGATGATACCTACTCCGTTGCTCGAAGCATGGAGCTTATTCTGAACAGTCAAAAACTTCGTGAACTGGTCAAAATCAAACGCGGCGCTGAACTTGTTGACAACTCGTTTGATTACAATAAGCTATGTAAAAAACTGGCTCGTCAATCTGAATAGTGCAGACCCTGCCCCACTCAGTTGCCACAAAGCAAGTACGGATTGCACCACTGCATATGCATTTCTTTTCTACCGCAATTCTAGACAAAGGTAGAAAAGGTGAATGTCCGTACGAGCAAAGCTTAGTGTTGCCGCTTTGCTGAATTTGTCCGGAAGACCAAATTCTGTACGACATTCATCCGTTGAGGAGATTCTACAACCATTACGGTTGCTGTTTTGCATGCACGAACCCGCCTGAATATCAGGATGCAGCGGTGGACGGTATGCTCAGCGGTGTTCTTACTGAACACCATAGTTTCAGGAGTGTCACATGAGCGACCTCAAACAGCTTTTTCGCGAAAAAGCAGAATTGGTAGCTGCTAAAGTTACCAGCATTAAATCCATGGACGAAGCATACGCATACGCTGCAAAGTATGTTGCTGAAAAAAATCCATGCGAACTTCTCATTCCTTCCAGCCCTAATGCTCCACAGCCAGAGTTTGCTGCTGAAAAAATTATGGCTGCTCCAGAACTTTCCGATGAACAATACGCTGCACTTGAAAAAGAGTGTGAAGCAAATAACGTAAAGCTCATTAAATCCGGCATGCGTGACTACATGGCTGGTATTGATGCAGGCTTTACCATTGCAAACGCTGGTTTTGTTGAAACTGGTTCTATTGTTCAACAGTCCAACGGAGAAGAACTGCGCCTCGCAACTATGGTTTCAGAAGCACACATTGCAGTGCTCTCTGCTTCCACAATTTATGAGGACTCCATCGCAGCAGAAAAACTTCTGCTCGAGTTGATGAGCGGCGTTGCATACACCGCTGTAATCACCGGCCCAAGCCGTACTGCTGACATCGAACGCACACTTGCTATCGGTGCACACGGCCCACTCGAACTCCACATTCTTCTCCTGGAGGACTAATCATGCATAAAGCTGAAAATCTCAAAGAATACCGCGAAGACATGCAGGAAGCTCTTGATAACGAGTTTCTGCGCAAAGCTATGGATGCATTTGCTGTTGGCTACCGTGAAAACCGTGCAAAAGCATTCGCAGATATCAACGAAAAAGAACTCATTAAGAAAATTGCAGACTGTAAAGACTACGCTGTAAAAAACAATGCAGCACTTTTAAAGCAGTTTACTGAAGAAGCTGAAAAACGCGGTGTTCATGTTCACCTTGCAAAAGATGCGGAAGAGGCTAACTACCTCATCGCTAAAATTGCTAAAGAGAACAACGTTAAAAAAATCATCAAATCCAAGTCTATGACTTCTGAGGAAACTCTCCTCAACCACTACCTCG
The DNA here is from genome assembly GCF_025210605.1 of Halodesulfovibrio sp. Taxonomy (NCBI): domain Bacteria; kingdom Pseudomonadati; phylum Thermodesulfobacteriota; class Desulfovibrionia; order Desulfovibrionales; family Desulfovibrionaceae; genus Halodesulfovibrio; species Halodesulfovibrio sp. The sequence goes on from NZ_JAOARI010000017.1 coordinate 232,269, forward strand.
AAGACGAACGATTTGAAGTTGTTGAAACTGACCTCGGCGAATGGATTATTCAGATGCGCCATGAGGGACCTTCCCACATGGTTATGCCTGCAATTCACCTTTCCCGTTATCAGGTACAGGATCTTTTCTCCAAAAGAACCGGTCAGGAACTTGAGTCCGACCCTGTTAAACTGACCAAAGTTGCTCGCCGCGAACTGCGCCGTGACTTTGCAGATGCAGACATGGGTATCTCCGGTGCAAACTTCTGTGTGGCAGAAAACGGTCACATCGGCATCGCTACTAACGAAGGTAACGCACGCCTTACTACAACAGCTCCTCGTGTACACGTTGCGATTGCTGGTATCGATAAGCTTGTTCCTAAGCTTACAGATGCTCTTACAGCACTTAAAGCACTTCCTCGTAACGCAACCGGTCAGGCTCTGACATCCTACGTTACATGGATTGGCGGTGCTACAGAGTGTGCACTGAATGAAGACCAGAAAAAAGAAATGCACATTGTATTCCTTGATAACGGTCGTTCTAAAATTGCAGAAGACGAAATGTTCTCTCAGATTTTCCGCTGTGTACGCTGTGGTGCCTGTGCGAACGTATGTCCTGTTTACCGTCTTGTTGGCGGTCACCAGATGGGTCACATTTACATTGGTGCAATCGGTCTTATCCTCACCTACTTCTTCCATGGTGAAGACAAAGCTAAAAACCTTGTGCACAACTGCATTAACTGTGGTGCATGTAAAAACATCTGTGCTGGCGGCATTGACCTTCCAGGTCTTATTAAAGAGCTGCGCGCACGTATTAACGAAGATAACGGCATGCCGGTTGAAACCAACCTCCTTGGTAAGGTTCTTAAAAACCGCAAGCTCTTCCACTCTCTCCTGCGCTTCGGTAAATGGGCACAGACTCCTGTAAAACAGGGACCATACCTGCGTCACTTACCGCTCATGTTCATGAAAGATCAGGGCTTCCGTTCCTTCCCGACTATTGCAGACAAGCCGTTCCGTGATCGCTTTAAAGAGATCAAGCCAATGGTACACAACCCAGTGCACCGTGTTGCTCTCTTCTCCGGTTGTGTTCAAGACTTTGTATACCCAGAGCAGATGGAAGCTGCTGTAAAAGTTATGGCACGCCATAACGTTGCTATCGACTTCCCAATGGATCAGAGCTGCTGTGGTCTTCCTGTACAGATGATGGGCGAAAAACAGGCGACCATCGACGTTGCAAAACAAAACGTTGATGCGTTCGAAGGCACTAACTGCGACTACATCGTAACACTTTGTGCTTCCTGTGCTTCCCACTTGAAAGAATCCTATGCAGAGCTGCTTGCTGGTGATCGCAAATACAAAGAGAAAGTAAAACGCTTCTCTGCTAAGATCATCGACTTCTCTTCATATGTTCATGACGTACTTGGTGTATCAGCTGACGATTTCAATAAGTCTAATGAAAAAGTTGCGTACCACGCATCTTGTCACCTCTGCCGTGAACTCAAAGTTGTTGAGCAGCCTCGTAACCTTATCGAAATGGCAGGCGACTACGCTCCTTCCGCAGAAGAAGACGTATGTTGCGGCTTCGGTGGTACATTCACAGTTAAGTTCCCAGAACTGTCCTCAACACTGCTGGATAAAAAACTTACCAATATCGAAGCAACCGGTGCTAAACGCCTTGTAGCAGACTGCCCGGGCTGTCTCCTGCACCTGCGCGGTGGTTCTAATGTTCGTAAAAACGACATGAAAGTAACTCACATCGCAGAACTTCTCGCAGAAAACCTCAAGTAATCTGCGCAGTATCATGCACTATTAAAAAGGAGGACACATTTGTGTCCTCCTTTTTTTATTGCAGCCCTGCCACTGGGTTTTATTCTCCACTAAATACATGCGGACAGACTCTGCAACAAAAGTTCACGTATCTATATCAAGAACTAAAGTAACTTTTGCACCAATGTAACAGAGATACTCCTTACAAAAAAAGTACTACTTTACTCCATATTCCATTCTTTTACGGCTAAATATAAACGCACCCCTTCCAATTCTTCCATACACACAACAAGGGAGTACATATATACACTTACCGTTTTTATTACTTGGAGAATTTTAGATTGTATTTTTCTTTAAATACACTTTAGACAGCAACAACATAATAAAAATAGACTCATATTTTTATACTACTACATAATTTTACTCTGCATTTTTATAAAAATAGATAGTCATTACAGATATTACCTACCCGCAATACCGTATAAAGAAAAACTATAATAAATTATTTGTAACTCAAACTAAAGATACACAACTCACTGTTTTTCTTGATTTTTCATCTACAGGAATATTAATATTTATCCCGTAATGCCGATAAGCATATACCAGCGACAGCCATGACCAGACAGCTAAAGGGGATAACATGTTTAGAAGATTAACAATTCGTGTGCGTGTATTTTTACTTTTATCAGTAGTTTTACTTTTCATTGCAGGCATTCTTTTAATTAATGTACGTTTTGCAATACAATCAAATGAAGCAACAATTCACCATTTACAATCCGTCATGCTTGAAGATGAGAAGCAGACACTGCAAGTTGCAACACATTCGTTAGCACTCACTCTCAGTGCTGAACTTTCCACTATTGACAGCAAAGAAGAGCAACATCGCGTCATCCAGAATGCTCTTGAAAAAATTCGTTTTAAGGAAGATCAGTCAGGGTACTTTTTTGTTTTTGACGATACTACCAACGTAGCGCTTCCCACTAAAAAAACTGCTGTTGGCAAAGACATGGGGCAGTCACAGGACACCAACGGAATATACTACGTCCGTGAGCTCAAAAAAGCTGCATCGGCGGGTGGCGGATTTGTAGAATATGTATTCAACAAACCGGGGCAAGGTGACCAGCCAAAACTTGCTTACGCTGAAAGCATTCCACAAACCTCCTACTGGATTGGAACAGGAAGCTATATCGACAACATAGAGAAACAAGGACAAATCGTTCGAGAAGAAGATGAGCAAATATTGTGGGAAAATATGATGTTGCAACTCTCTATCATCGCGACGGTACTTCTGTTTGTCTTTGCCCCATTTTGTCTTTTTCTTGTGCGTTCCATCGTTACTCCTGTATCAGAAGCAAATTCAGTCGCGCGTCAAATCGCAGCAGGAAACCTTGATGTAGTTGTTGAAGCAACCGGAAATGATGAAATTTCCGCCCTGCAAGCATCACTCGGCGTTATGGCAGAAACACTCCGAAACAATATTGAAGACATGGCTGCAAAAGAACAAGAAGCACAACATCAGGCTTCATTGGCGAGGGAAGCAGCCGCACGAGCAGAAGAGGCTATGCAGCAGGCTGCCGTTGCAACCAGTCAAGGTATCAATACTGCGGCAGAGCGTCTTACAGGGCTTGTAGGAAGCATTAACGCCAACTCCACAGACCTTGCTGCAACCAGCAGACAACTTGAGCACGGGGCGGAAATCCAGCTGAACCGGATCAGCGAAACAGCTACCGCTATGGAAGAAATGAACGCCACAGTCCTTGAAGTTGCACGCAATGCTGGAGACGCAGCTGAGCGTACAGAACAATCCCGTCAACAGGCGGCAGAGGGACAAGCTGTCGTAAACGACACGATTCAGTCTATCGACACACTGCGAGAAATGACAGAGACACTTCGAGAAAACATGAACCAACTTGGCAGCGAGTCTGATGCTATCGGGGAAGTCATGACCATAATTAACGACATCGCCGATCAGACCAACCTGCTTGCGCTTAACGCAGCCATTGAAGCTGCAAGAGCTGGCGAGGCAGGCAGAGGCTTTGCGGTTGTAGCTGACGAAGTGCGTAAGCTTGCAGAAAAAACTATGGGTGCCACCAGTGAAGTTGGCAACAGCATCAGCACAATCCAACAGCTTGCACAAAAGAATATAAAAGGAATGGAAGAATCTACAGCAGCCATGCAATCAACAGCTGAACGCTCGAAGACCTCAGGTGATATGCTTCAGTCAATTGTAGAAATGGCGAACGCAGCCGCAGCACAGGTGCAGTCCATTGCCGCAGCAGCCGAAGAACAGTCAGCGGCATCTGAGGAGATCACAAGGTCTATTGAAGAAATTAATGGCATAGCCAATGAATCACGCTCAATGGCAGGCAATGCAGAACAAAGTGTATCTGCCTTGCACACTGAGGCTAGAAACCTTCAAGAGATTATCCACGAATTGAAAGAGGAAGCCTCTAGCTAACATATAGAAATACAGAAAAACTCAGAGATACGGTCTACACATTCGTACACTTCGAGCATATCCCCACACAACTGGCTGTAAGACGAGTTCTTGCAGCCAGTTTGCATATGCAGCAGCTAACTTGCAATAAATTGAGCCAGAAAAAAGAATCGCCCCATCAAAAAAACGAGAGCAGCTATGAAAAATAAAAGCTAACGAATAGTGCGCCCGCTACTTTTAGCAGCAAACTTTGCAAGAAGGTACATCTTAGTGCCAAGCCAATCTACTACAAGTGGCGGGGATACGAGTGCATTAAGAGAATCCTGACATTCACTCAGTACTTCATCCAACTTGCGCTGACGTCCCATATCAAGCTGTGCAAACAGACGTGCAAGCTCGCCACCTTTTCTACCAGTTATGGCACTTGCAAGCTCATGCTGACAATGCACCAAGAGTTGCATGGCAAGAGTTGCATCCAGCGCACCGCGAGTTCCTGTTTTAGCTAGCAGCCCTGTACCTTCCACCATGAATGTTGCGAGTACATCTGCCCATTCGCGCACTTCTTCTGAACGAGCTGAAGAGTCACCCACAGGCCATGCAAGAGTCACTACCCAACTCCGTGATACCAAAGTAGGCAGCAATCGTTCGCGCTGCGGTGCGAGAAGAAGAAAACTGGTGTTTGGACGTGGTTCTTCGAGGGATTTAAGTAAGGCATTTGCGGATGCAATGCTCAAGGATTGTGCTTCGAACAAAACAACCACACGTTTTCTTTCTGAACGTGGCGGCTCACCAAGAATAGTGCGTAATTCCCGTATCCATTCTATTTTAATAGTTCCGGTAGCATTCGGTTCACCATCATAACCGATGGAACCGGCACGCCCATCGAAAAAAAACAAATCGCGTGATGCTTTGGTAATCATCTGTCTGCATGCACTACAATCCATGCACGGTGCAGGAGAATTCAGACAATTAATACGCGCAGCCCAATAGAGCGCCACGGCTTCGCGTTCTTCGGCGGTTCCACCTTCGAACAAAACAACTTGTGGCGGGTCTTCTGCGAGCTGCTCAATAAAGCCCCGCACTCTGGCATGACGAGCATCCAGAGACGGGGCTATAATATCATGAGGCTCCAGAGCGGACTGGGTGGATTGGTCTTTTGACGTACCCAAACCGTTACCTCCGGTTAGTTAGCGCATGATGGTCTGATCGCGTTCCGGCCCTACGGAGATGATGCTTACACGCACACCAGTAAGGTCTTCAATGCGTTCAATGTACTTCTGACAATTCTCAGGAAGGTCTTCCCATTTGGTTGCCTTCGTAATGTCTTCATCCCAACCCGGTACGGTTTCGTAAATCGGGGTGCAGTCGCCAAGAGCGCCCTGTCCTTGCGGGATTACAGTAACACGTTCGCCTTTGTAATCATATGCGGTGCAAATTTTAATTTCTTTCATACCGCTGAGTACGTCAAGCTTAGTAAGAGCAATGTCAGTAGGACCGTTAAGACGTGCAGTCTCAGCAAGCACTACAAGATCAAGCCAACCGCAACGACGGCGACGACCGGTGGTAGCACCGAACTCGTGACCTTTTTCCTGCAAGTAGCTTCCGTCTTCATCAAAAAGCTCTGTAGGGAAAGGACCTGCGCCTACGCGGGTTGTGTATGCTTTAACGATTGCAATAATGCGATCCAGACGGGTAGCCGGAATACCAGCACCTGCTGAAGCATTACCTGCAACAGTATTGGAAGAGGTTACGAACGGGTAAGTACCGTGATCGATGTCCAGATGGATACCCTGAGCACCTTCAAACATCACGTTTTTACCAGAGTCGAATGCTTCCCAGATTTCACTAGTCACATCGGCAAGGTATGGCACAAGGCAATCACCTGCGGCCACAACTTCTTCGAATACTGCGTCAACGGAAACAGCTTCACGACCGTAAAGAGCTGTAAACAGAGCATTCTTTTCAACCAGAGCTGCTTCGATTTTAGTGCGGAGCAAATCATGATCGGCAAGATCGCCTGCACGAATGCCGATACGCGCTGCTTTATCTTCATAGCACGGACCGATACCGCGACCGGTTGTACCAATCTTATTATCTGCTGATTTATGATCTTCACGAGCACCATCAAGCGCACAATGGTACGGCATGATTAAGTGTGTTTTCTTGCTGATTTTCAGGCGTTCAGGACTTACATCAAGTCCTTTTTCACGAAGCCCTTCAATCTCTTTCCAAAATACGCCCGGATCAAGCACAACACCGTTACCAATGAGGCACTTTTTGCCTTCGTGCAGGATGCCTGAAGGGATGAGATGAAGGATATATTCCTTATCACCTACGATTACTGTATGACCGGCGTTATTTCCGCCCTGAAAGCGGACGATTACGTCGATGTCGCGGGTAAGGAGGTCAACAATTTTACCTTTGCCTTCGTCTCCCCACTGAGCGCCCATCACGATTACGTTTGACATTAGCCTCTCCTTCTGGAATGAAACTGCTTTTTCGCAACCTTGCCTATCCAAGGAACGCAAAAAATGCATCTTCTCTTAATACACTCTTTATAGTGCCGTCAATTGATTCCGAGAGAATTTTTTCACTAGCGACCTGTTAGATTCCTGTTATAATACGTATACGGAGAAAAAATCTGACGGTACGCCCCGTTATCTAACTTCGGAGAATCAATGAAGAGACGCTTTTTCACCTCAAAAGAAGCCTACTTCCTGTTCCTGCTTATTGCAGCGCAAGCGGTAATCATGCTGGGTACAGAAGTTGTGACGTATCTCTACCGGATGCCACCGGTGCGAGTCGTTGTGCCGAACGTCTCTCAATTTTCCTCTCTTGTTTCCCCATATGGTCTTGGTGTCGATGGCGAATTACTGAGTAGCTTTGCCAAAGATAAAGGCTACACCATCGCTATTCTTCGAGCCAAAAGTGCAAATGAAGCATGGACACTGATTGCAAATGACGAGGCAGACATGCTCGTAGGGTTCGGAGGAGAAATTCCAGAAGAATATGCCCATAAAATATCAGCCGGACCTGCATACGACGAATACCGCTCCGTCACCATCCAAGACACAAAACTTACAGACAATAAAGAGCTACAGGCGCTTTGTACCAGTCTACTCAAGACTGTTCCGCATGGTGTAGATCGAGAAATCTACCGCGAAAATGCCACATTCCTGTCTTCGGTTGCCGATGCACTCCCGCAAGTAATGTCTCCTAGAGAAGACAGCGAGCCGTCAGGGCATACACCGTACGCCAAAGAAAAACTCTTTGGTGCGACTGTCAGCGTTGACGCCGACACAAAACAAGAAAAAGCGGCTGTGACCAAACAACTTCCAGCCGATGAAATTCCAGCCACTGAAGCTCCCGAAACAGAATCTCTCGACGACGAAGACTGCGTCGATTTTGACCGATTCCACATGTACCATCTCATGTCATTCGATAATGATAAGAACGGCACTGCGGAAATCGATATCCGCAACTTCACCATGCTCCAGCCATTTTTTCTCGATGTTGTCCCCAAAGCACAGACCAGAGCACCGCGCTCGTATCACTGGTTTTGGCGTAATGTATTCTTTGCCGGAGCAGGACTGCAAAAAGATTTAGCGGAGTTCTGGGAAGAAGTGCAGGCTAGCCATACCGTAGAAAAACTCATCGAGAAACATTACGGATTTTTCCCCGAAAAATTAAACTACTACGTTATTGCTAAACTTAAAAAAGCACTGCGCCGGAAGGTTCCACGATATTTAAAGACAATGCAGACCGCGAGTCAGAAAAACAATATCGACCCGCTTCTTTTAACTGCTGTCATATTTCAGGAATCACATTTTAGAAGCAGTGCGCGCAGCAGAACCGGTGTTCGCGGCTTAATGCAGATAACGCAAACAACAGCCAAAGAGCTGGGCATTAACCGGCTTGACCCGCACCAGTCTATTCTGGGCGGCGCAACTTATCTGCGTAAATTATGGGACAGATTTGAAAAGTACAATCTGGCAGACTGGGACAGATGGTTCTTTACTCTTGCGGCATACAACCAAGGGTTTGGACATGTTACCGACGCGATTAAACTTTCGAAGAAACGCGGCGGCACTGGAAAAACATGGCAGGAACTCAAAGAAATTTTACCGCTTCTGGCCTGGAAGCGTTACTACTCTCAGACCAGACACGGTTATTGTCGCGGCTACGAAGCCGTTACATACGTGGAAAATATTCGGTACTACTATTATCTTCTTAACGGGCTAGTCGCTCTTTCGCGGCCGGAAGGGAAGAACCTTGGCAAGCTTCGGAGCAGCCTTAACCTCACCGCTTCCAGCATTTGATGCAGTTTGTGCATCTGATTTTTTTTCTACAATATCAAATGCTGCCTGTGGCGGCATACTGTGCATATTTGCCTGTTCAGACTCAGCCCAGTTATGATTAAAAAGCTGGTTTTTCCAGCGCAATGCCTGAATCAGAGAAAAAATTAACGCAGATTCTTCCCACTCTCGGGTAGGTTCAAACTCATCTGTTTTATGTGCGTACTTTTCCCACAGATCCATAAGGGATGCTTCATCGAAGCTATTAAGCTGTGAAGCCAGCTTTCGGAGGGCGCGTTCCATAACAGCAAATTGCTCCTTTCTACATGTGAATAATGATGGTACCGAATCCTTACTGCAATCTGCCATTGCCTTCAAATGAAAATTGCCCCCCGTGCTACTGTATGATACTTTCTTGCGCCTCTAGGGGGTGTTGTTGCCGAGTTCTGGCAACTGAACTCGGCGATGCACCACATGTTTGTGTTTTATTTGGGCTACTAACATAAGACAAGCGGAGTCAAAACCTCATGAGCGACTTGAAGAATATGTACAAAACCATTCTCGGTGATCCTTTTCCATCCGAGATGAAAGTTCAACTGGGCGATCAAGAGCTTGTGTATCGCAAGCGCACGTGGGAAATTGACGGGGAAGAAAAAGGGCTTCGTTACGGCGAAAACCCTGACCAGCCAGCAGCTGTGTACGAGCTGGCGGAAGGCTCCCTAACTCTTGGTGGTATGGAGTTTCGTGGACCGGGGAAAGGTCTTGTTTCTGCGTTAACTGAAGAAAATATGATTCAGGCAGGCAAGCATCCCGGCAAAACCAACCTGACAGATGTTGATAACGCCATTAACATTTTGCAGTACCTCACTGCAAAACCGGCTGCCCTCATCTTAAAACACAATAACCCTTGCGGTGCCGCATGGTCAGACAAGGGTGTTGCAGACGCGCTTAACAAAGCGTTCTGGAGCGACCGCATTGCAGCCTTCGGCGGCGCAGTGGTGGTAAACCGACCTATGGATTTAGAGTGTGCCAAAGTTATTAACAGCGCATACTTTGAAGTAGTAGCAGCACCTGCTTTTGAAGAAGGCGTTGTTGAAGAACTGAAAAAACGCAAGAACCTGCGCATTCTCGAAATTCCGGGAATGGCGCATCTTGAAGAACTGGTTAACGTACCTATGCTGGACTTCAAGAGCCTCATCGACGGCGGCATTGTTATGCAGCAGTCCTTCCGTAACCGCATCCTCACAGCAGACGACTTTATTCCTGCAACAGCAGAAAAAGACGGCGTAGAAGTAGCAGCACGCAAACCGACAGCGCAGGAAGCAGACGACCTTCTTTTTGCATGGGCTGTCGAAGCCGGTGTTACCTCCAACTCCATCATTTTTGCCCGCAATGGTGCTACCGTTTCTATCGGCACCGGCGAGCAGGACAGAGTGGGCTGCGTAGAACTTACTATCCACAAAGCATACACAAAATTTGCAGATATGCTGGCGTTTAAAGAACACGGTATTTCTTTGTACGAGCTTAAGCTTAAAGCTCTTGCAGATAAAGAATCGCAGGCAATTCTGGACGACATTGAAGCCCGCACCCGCGCTGAAAAAGGTGGACTGATGGGAACCGCTATGGTTTCTGACGGTTTCTTCCCGTTCCGCGACGGTGTTGATGCAGCACTTGCACACGGTGTAAGCGCAATTGCACAGCCGGGCGGCTCTATTCGTGACCACGAAGTTATCGAAGCTGTAAACGAAGCTTCACCACAGGTAGCTATGGTCTTTACCGCGCAGCGTTCCTTTAAACATTAATATCTTACTTCCCGCAGGTACGGTGTTACCTGCGGGAAGTTACCATATGCTGCATCAAAAAAATTTTGCTTCTTACTTGGAAGCACCCGAAAAATACTCGGTGACTAGCTCACCGCATTGATACAAATGAATACCGGCGCTGTCGGTTCCAAATAAAGCAGGTTATATGAGTGCTTCTTCTCTGGTTCGGTATCCCGGACCGGGCTGTGTTGTAGAGTTCATGCACGGTAACAAGGCTCAGCAAGGCTGGGTACTGGACGAACAAGGTGGAAAACTACGAATTCTGACGATTAACAAACGCGAGATGAAGCTTGCTTCCTCACGCGTTCTTCCTTGGGCAGGACCATCGTACAGCGGTGAGCGCTCCCGACAGGAAATCGGTACGCTGTTAGAAGAGCACCGTGCAAAACGTGATGCTCTAAGCGCAGAAATCGACGCTCTGGAACTATGGGATTTTGCACAGGGCGAAGTCGACAAAGAATCCATCCTGTGGTTCGCAGAACTGCTTTGGGAAGATCCTAGCATAGACCAACTTGCAGGTCTTGGCAGTGCGATGCTGGCTTGCAAAACCCATTTCAAATTTCAGCCGCCTGAATTCGAAATCTATCCTGCTGAAAAAGTTGAAAAGCGCCTCGAAGAAGATCGAAAACGTCAAGAACGTGAAGCACTTGTCACTCAAGGCATGGGCTTTTTCCGCTCCCTATGGGAAAAGCATTCAAAAGGTCGTGCACTTGGTAAAACACCGGATGAAGGTGTTGCAGATCAACTTAAATCTATCATTTTGAACCGCCTTAGTGATCCGGATAGCCACGAAATTGAGCAAGTTTGGAAACAACTCGCCAAAGGTCTACCGGAAGACCCGCATATGGCACTGCACCTTGCCCGCGCATGGGATTTAGTCCCACCGCATCACAACTTCTGGCTCGATCGTGCAGACTATGACGCCACCAACAACTGGGCTGACGAGTTCACTACAGACGTACAAGAGATCAAAGACAAATGTCTTTCTGTTCGCCAGCAACCAGAAGAACGAACCTACATTTCTATTGATTCCGCCACTACCAAGGACATCGACGATGCGTTCAACATTGAGCGCCGTGGTGACGGCGGCTACCGCTTACGAATTTCTCTCGCCTGCCCTGCTGTTGCATGGCCGTTCGGCAGCCGCTTTGATAAAGAAGTGCTGCGCCGTGCCACCAGTGTATATCTGCCGGAAGGCGATTGCCACATGATGCCGACCACGCTCGGTACTGATTTCTTCAGTCTTCATGCTAAGGAAGAACGTCCGTCACTGATTCTTGATATGGAATGCAGCAGCACAGGTGAACTTGAGCGCTGCACGCCGGTTGCTGTCTGGGTCAATCTGGCTGCAAACCTGACCTATATTGATTCCGAAGCTGTCATCAACGGCGGAGGCGAAGATACACCTGCTGCCGAATTTGCAGAGCAAATCAAGCTAGGTGCAGAATTAAGTGATAAGCTGCAAGAACAGCGTATAGCTAACGGTGCGGTTATCATCGAACGCAATGATCCTAAGGTGAAACTTTCCGGCGAAGGAGAAAACACCAAAGTTGAAATGATTCCTGCCGATGAGACACCAAAGGCTATGAAGCTTGTCAGCGAAATGATGATTCTGGCAAATACCGGTGTGGCAGAATGGGCAAAAGAACACGGTATTACCCTGCTGCACAGAACGCAGGACGTAGCTGTGCCAAAAGAATACGTCGGCGTATGGAGTGCACCGCACGATATTGCCCGTGTTGTTAAAGCGCTCTCTTCTGCTATTCTAGAAACAACACCAAGACCGCATAGAGGCATCGGTGTTAATGCATACAGCCCGATTACGTCTCCGCTCAGGCGCTACCCTGACCTTGTCAACGTAGCACAAGTAATACACTATGCTGCTACTGGTGAAGCGCAATGGTCAAACGAAGAAATCATGACAATGCTTCCTCTGCTGAATGCACGACTTGATTCCGTGGGACAAATCCAACGTTTCCGCCCTCGTTACTGGAAGTTGTTGTACTTCAAACAGCAAGGGGACAAAGTCTGGCGTGAATCCATTGTTACTGAAGAAAATGATGCTTTTGTAACTGTATCTTTACCGAACGAGCAAATTTTCGTACGTGGCAGACGTAAGTCTTTTGGTGATAAGGTGAATCCGGGGCAGCATTTCATGGTTCGCATCGGCAAGGTTCACCCGTTAAATAATGAAATCCAGATTCTGGATGCTATGGAAAGTTAACAAACTGTTTTGTGGCTGACACAACTACAGAGTTCACAGAATAGATAGTACGCTATCGCAAGGAGATTGAACATGCTGGCAAAACTTATTTGGCTTGGTATCGCGTATGTTATGGGTTCCATTCCGTTCGGTCTGCTCATCGCTCAAGCTACCTGCGGAATCGATCCGCGTCTTGACGGCAGTAAAAATGTCGGCGCTACCAACGTAGCCCGCCTGTGCGGCTTTAAATACGGCGTAGCAACACTGACATGCGATCTTCTTAAAGGCGCTATTCCGGTGGCAATTGCTTTTGTCATCAGCCACAACTGGTTATTTTTAAGCCTTGTCGCACTTGCAGCACTTATGGGACACGTTTGCTCATGCTTCCTCAACTTTAAAGGCGGTAAAGCTGTAGCAACTACTGTCGGCGTTTTTGTTCCGCTGGCATTTTTCCCATTACTTTTTAGCTGTATTGTCAGCGCACTCGTCATTTGGCGCTCCGGCTTTGTATCTATGGGGTCACTCACTCTTGTAGTAACCCTTCCTGTCTTCCTGTTCCTGTCCGGCCACTGGTCTTTTATTCCTTTGGCTCTCGTAGTGCTCGCACTCGTATTCTGGACTCATAGAGAAAATATTGTCCGCCTTGCTCATGGCGAAGAAAAATCGTGGCTTAAAAAGAAGCACGAGGAACAAGCATAATGAAAAACGCATCAGTATTCCCCGAGTATCGGGGTACAATGGAATATTACTGTCTTGGTTGTGGTAAACGCTTCGGCATTGAAGAACTGCTGTACACCTGTCCTGAATGTGGCGGAGTATTTCTCTTAGACAACCTCGACTTTGAAAAACTTTCCGAGCGTACCGGTGAAGAATGGCGCGAACTGTTCGATACCCGCGCTGCTTCCAAAAACACCGCGCTTCGCGGCATCTTCCGTTTTTACGAGCTGATGGCACCTGTGCTTGAAGAAGAAGACATTGTCTACTTAGGGGAAGGTAACACCCCTATCGTAGAAGCAAATGAACATCTTGCCAAACAAACCGGCATTCGCTTTGCGTTTAAAAACGACGGGCAAAACCCAAGCGCATCTTTTAAAGATCGCGGTATGGCATGTGCCTTTGCGTATCTTAAAGCGCTGGTTCGCAAAAATAACTGGGACGAAGTACTTACCGTATGCGCTTCAACCGGTGACACATCAGCGGCAGCAGCCTTGTATGCTTCACATATTGGCTCCCCGCTTAAATCCGTTGTACTTCTGCCGCATGGCAAAGTTACTCCGCAGCAGCTTTCACAGCCTCTAGGCTCCGGTGCAACCGTACTCGAAATTCCGGGCGTATTTGATGACTGCATGAAGGTTGTAGAAAACCTTGCAGAAAACTACCGCGTTGCTCTGCTCAACTCAAAGAACAGCTGGCGCATTCTCGGTCAGGAATCCTACGCTTTCGAAGTTGCACAGTGGTGTGACTGGGATCTGAAAGGAAAATGTGTCTTCGTTCCTGTTGGTAACGCCGGTAACATCACCGCTGTTATGGGCGGTTTCCTCAAACTGCACCGCCTCGGCATCATCAATGAACTTCCGCGCGTTTTCGGCGTACAATCTCATCATGCAGACCCTGTATACCAGTATTACAGTGTGGAAAATCCTGCTGACCGCGAATACAAGCCTGTTACAGTAACACCATCCGTTGCTCAGGCTGCCATGATCGGCAATCCTGTGTCATTCCCTCGCGTCAAACACTTTGCAGAACAGTTTGAAGCTATCGGCGGCAAAGGTTCTTTCCAAGTACTTCAAGTCACCGAACAGTCAATCATGGATTCCATGATTGAAGCAAACATGAACGGTCACATTGCATGTACACAAGGCGGAGAATGTTACGCTGGTCTCAAGCGAGCAAAAGAACTCGGTCTCATCGCTGAAGATGAATTTGCAATTCTTGATGCGACAGCACATGCACTCAAGTTCTCCGGTTTCCAAGACATGTATTTCAGCAACAGCTTCCCTGCTGAATTTGGTGTTACACCGGATACTTCGCTTGCCAATGCTCCACAGCTTCTTATCGATGAAAAAGTAAAAGCAGAGTTAGCTCCGGAAGCATTTACCGAAGCTGCGGCAAAAACAATTGCTGACAAACTCGGACTTCAGAGCAAATAATTTCTGCCTTCAAGATACGCCAATGGAGCTGTCTTCGATAACCAGAAAAGCGTTGTAGCAACGCTACTACAATACCATTAAAAAAGGCTGTCCTATTGTGTAGGACAGCCTTTTTCTATGCAGAGCAGTCGCAATGAAGCCGCGTAGAAAATAAATTACGGACAGGTATCGCATAATAAAAAATTTGAAAGGGGGTCTGGGGGAAAACTTTCAAAGTTTTCAGCCCAGCCGCCGGAGGCAAAAGCTTTTCATAGCCACCAACAGCCCAACAAGTCTCTTACGCCGCTATTTCCTGGAAAAATATCTACACATCAGTGTAATTTTGAAGCACCTAGCTCCCTTTTTTAGCTCAGTTGTAAAGTGCTATTTTTTGCATTACCGTTGATAACAAATTTGTAACCAACGTCAGGAGCCGCGCCGCATGGGGGATTTTCAAAAAATGGAGGACACTCCACCACAAGATTCTATCGCCTACCCCTCACTACTCATGTGGCAGTGGTATTTTTTAGCATGGTGCGCAGGACTATGGGGCGTCAGGTATGTAACGCCTGCACTGGTTCTGCTCGCGTCCATCATTTTCTTCTACATATTTTCACGTCATCTCAACCACAAAGCTTCACAACGTTACCGCCCCCACAAGCCACTGCAAAGTAGTACACGCCTTGGTGCCTTCTTTATATTCTTTGCTCTCGGCTTACATGTTGGAACAACAGCGCTCATGGAGCCTCCCTTTGATATCAACGCCCCTGACTCACTCCCCAAGGTTGTTCAGGACAAACAAAAAGTACTGGTAACTGGCGTTGTACGCGAAGTAATAACGTCGCCGGACAGACGCATTAAGTTTATTCTGACTGATGCACAGTACAGCCACAACGGCGTGGCTCACCCTATTACAGGGGATATTGTCTGGACATGGGCGAACCGAAAGGATGCGTGGAATAAACAACAAAAAGCAATAAAGCTCTCCCAAACGAGCCAGCAACAAACGGATGCACCAAAGAAAACTGCGGAAACAATTATGCGCCTGCGTCCTATGGTCGGCGAAAAAATTTCTCTGAAAGCAAAACTGTCACCAGTTGTAGGCTTCAGAAACCAAAGCCTTTGGAACAGCAAAGAGTACTGGCAAAACAGAGGAGTTTTCTGGCGCATGTGGACATGGGGGGATAAAGCTATCCCTATGCGCACAGGTGAAGTATCGCTTGTGCACCGGACACGCGAATCCATACGCTTTACCGTATCGCGCCAACTCGAAGAGCTGGTTCATACAGATTTCGGAAAAAAGCTTGCCTCAATCCTTGGAGTCACACCTGTCAGAGATGCTATCCGATTCATTCCGGCTTTAGTCTTCGGTGACAAATACGATATTCCCAGCAGACGCTATACGCAGCTCTCCCGTGCTTCACTTTCCCACTCGTTTGCTCTGTCTGGAATGCATCTGGCAATCGTCGCAATAAGTATTTCACTGTTACTTTCAATATGCATACGGCGTGCAACTATATACGAGGTCATCAGCAAACCGAAACTCCTCGCACTGGGAATTATTCCTGCCGCCGCAATATATGTGTGGATAGGCGGCGGCTCACCTTCACTGATCCGCGCTTTTCTGATGCTTTGCTGCTGGTGTGTATTAGTCATGTTCAACCGCCCAAGAGTCTTTATGGATGGCTTATTCTGGGCGCTTGCTATCATGACCATAGTAAATCCGCTTGTCGTATTTGATCTCCGCCTTCAGCTATCTGCATTAGCTATCGTGGCACTGATTGTTGCTCATCCTATTTTTTCTGCAATTAAAGCAAATAGCTTTCCTGAACAAACGAGCCGAGCACAGAGGATAAAGCGAGCTGCCTTCGACATTTTTTGCATGTCTCTCGCCATTCAACTTGTTCTGTTTCCGGTAACAATCTGGAACTTTAATGAGCTGTCGCTCTGGAATATTTTGAATATCGTTTGGTTGCCGTTACTTGGTGCGTTTATTATGCCGCTCCTACTTATCGGGCTAGGTGTAGCATGCCTAAGCATGCTACTACCTGCACTTACTCCGGCAGCAGAAACTATTTTCATCACAGCTACTACGCCTATTTCCGCTCTTTTTGCTTTTCTGGATGATATGGACAAAGCGGGTTTTTTAGCGCCTGTCATCCTGCAACGTCCAAACTGGCTGGAAATTATCGCATGGTATGGCTGCCTTCTTTCTGGTCTCATCTGGTGGCTGATTGAAGGAAAAAACATTGTCCCTGCTATATATAATTCCGTAAACGAAGGTGCTCCTACATGGGAAAACAAGCTTTTTACCGCAGCTGGATTACCTCTTATCGGAGACGATATCGAACAAAAAAGTGCTCAGCATGCTAGCATACGGAGCACTTCGAATCTGGAAAAAAACACCGACACTAAAACTTCGCACCATTCCCCCGCAAACATACTTTCACGTTGGGCTTCCCGCTTTGCTCTCGGCAGTTTCATTCTTCTTCTCTGCGTACCACAAGTACTGCGAACACAGTTCCCTGAGCAGCGGACTCAGTTAGATGTACTGGATGTCGGGCAAGGACAGGCAATTTTACTCACTTTCCCGAATGGCAAACGCATGCTGATTGATGGTGGCGGGTTTGCTTCCCATTCATTTGATGTGGGACGCGCTATCATCATGCCTTCTATCACACGGCAACACGATGACTCGTTACAATGGGTACTAGCCACGCACCCAGATACCGACCATATTCGTGGACTATTCTACCCCATCGCACATGCTGATGTGCAAGGGTACTTTGCTACTGATGCTGTTCCACACGGTTGGAACAAAAAGAAATTGCACGAAGCGCTCACGCAAGCAAACCTCACAAAAAAGCTACTCGCTGCCGGAGATGTCCTGACTATCTCTGAAAATCTGGAGATGGAAGTTCTTCACCCGCCAAAAACAACTCTTCTGGAAGGCAATAACAAATCACTTGTTTTGCGTCTTGTTAAACATGATGGTGCACACCGCAAAGGGCTGGCACTGTTGACGGGCGATATAGAACTAGAAGGGATTGAAGAATTATTGCGCTCAAAAGCAGACCTGAGTGCAGATGTGCTCATCCTTCCGCATCATGGGTCTGGCTCAAGCTACTCACCTGACTTTTATGATGCAGTTAACCCTGAAATAGCCATCGCGTCTTGCGGTTTCATGAACAAATATCGATTTCCATCAAAGAAAGTTATGAAAACATTGCACAGCAAAGGTATTAGAACACGCACTACTGCTCAAGATGGTGAAGTGAAACTTTACCTAGAGTAGGCTGAGGTATTAGAACAAAATTATTTTATATTAGAATGCGTTAGGAAGGAAAGGCTTAGAATTATTTTTCAGAAAATAACACTAAAAAGGTTGTGCAATATAGGAGATGTGCTAAAAAAAATGAAAGCATGCTGATGGGTTGGTGACAACACGGAACTACCCCTCCGAAGTGTCAGCCAATCAGGTGCTACAGGAGATAGCTTCGGTTATTCCGGACATGCGGCGGCCCTATTCCGCTTAAAAAACAGGGCCGCTACACACATTATCCTGATGCTGAAGAGTGACCAGCTCTTGCAGCAAGTCCCTGAAGGATGACCCCCTTCAAGAGACAATATCTCAAAAAGGGCACGCTTCAGCGTGTCCTTTTTAATTCATATCTAGAAAATAATGCTATTCAAAGAAACTTGCAACCTTCGCTTTCAATTCTGTCAAATCTACCGATTTTACAACATAATGGTCTGCTGCAATCGACTTCATATCATGCTGAAAGCTATCGTAGGCTGTACTCAAAATAACAGGGAGCGTTGTATTGGTACTTCGGATATCCTGTAATAAATCCAAGCCGGTAAGCTTTTGATTCAACCGTATATCCAAAATAACTACATCAGGATTTTCACGGGTAAGCACGTCCAGAATAGGTTCCGCCCCATCTGAAAGAGCTACTTTATACCCGTCCTCTTCAAATGCATCCTTGTATAACAGCCGGATATTCTCTTCGTCATCCACGATTAGCACTTTTTTATCAGCCATCTCATTCTCCCTTAAACCGAAAAAATGAACATTTCTCTACATGGTAATCTCGCGTAGAGGCTGATTGCGCAATGATTAAAACATTGCAAGGCTATCTCTTGGAAATGTTAAACGAGAATTGTGTGCCTTTGAATAATACCGCGTATACTTGGCACACACTGCAACCAAATGCAACGATATTTCTAACCCCTTTATTAAAAAGCAGAAAAACAAGATTACGGCATATTCCTTTATGCTGAACCACATCTCCCAGCTCTACACTCAACATGCTAACATTAAAGATAAAAAAGAGCATAATACAATGTAACCACCTAATATTACATTGGTGGCAACCGGTTGCTGTGCAATTTCTTGTCATGTTGTAAAAAATGAGTAAGGTATGCACGGACTGTTTTGCAACTGTGGCGCACCACTGTAACCATAGTGGCAACAGCCGCATGACACTTATCGTTTAATGTAAACTTCTGCCTCGGATCACAAGAGACAGAAGCCTCCCAGCAATCCTATTTATCCGGATGCCTACTATGCAAGAAGAGAAGGTTGTTTATACCAGACCCTACGGAGTTACTGTTACACTCCAACCGCAAAACGAAACTCGGACACTTAAAGCCCGTTCTGTTCGTCAACTCTTAAACATTATTAAAGCAAGTCCGAGCACTGTGCTTGTAATCCGTAATAACGAGCTTCTTACGTCTGACCGAAAGCTCTTTCACGGCGATGATGTCATCGTCCGCACAGTTGTTTCCAGCGGCTAGCAATGTACTCGGCACAGAACATGTACTATGCCGAATTACCAGCATCTTGACCTTGTGTTTCGGCGCCAGTCACCAGTGCGCCGCATATGATCTATAAGGAAAACACAATATGAAATGTAAAGTATGTAAAGCAACTGCGGTTGTTGCACTTCCCAGTCACAACACAGGTTTTTGTGCCGACTGCTTCATGTCTTTCTACGAACGCTCTGTAGAACGCAGCATCCGACGCCAAAAACTATTTACGTTTGAAGATAAAATTCTTGTGGCACTTTCCGGCGGCAAAGATTCCCTTGCCTGTGCACTTGTACTCAAAAAACTCGGCTACAACGTTCACGGACTCCATATTGATCTGGCAATTCCAGATAGCTCCGCAGCTGCAAGAGGCGTTGTAGAACGGTTTTGTGCTGCTAACGAAATCCCGCTTATCGTCAAAGAAATGGAACAAGAAGGATTGCAGATTCCGCGTGTCCGAAATGTTCTTTCACGCTCAGTTTGCTCTGCCTGTGGTCGAATCAAACGCTATTTCTTCAATAAAGTTGCAATAGATGAAGGGTACACAGCTCTTGCAACCGGTCATAACCTTGATGATGAAATTGCACGCCTTTTTTCTAATACTCTTCGCTGGGATATCCCCCACCTGAGCGATCAAGGCCCATTACTCGAAGCAGAAAATGGTTTTGCCCGCAAAGTGCGTCCACTCTTTAGGCTCACTGAATTTGAAAATGCTAACTACGCATTTTTGAATGATATCGAATACCACTACGCACCATGCCCATACTCACCGGGTGCAACATCAACAGCCTATAAAAAGTTGTGGAACCAGCTTGAAGAAGAAATGCCGGGACGAAAGCTTGCATTCTACACCGCATTTCTTGCACATGGTCGTGAGCCATTCCGCCAGTTTGAAAAAACAGAAGGAACAAAACCTGTTCCATGTGAACGATGTGGATATCCAACCTCCGCAGGCATCTGTGGTGTCTGCCGCACCCGTGATGCAGTTGCCGCAGGGGACGAGTAATTCTTAGACCAGCATGTTGCTCGGCTATCGATCATCAGTAGAAAGTAGAAAAAAAGAATGCTGTTGTAATAGTACGCCGTGCTACACAGCACTTCTTCGCCTACCATGAAAAAAGTAAGGCTGACCGCTATAAACGGTCAGCCTTTTTCATACAAAATCAAGCCAGTCGCTCAACTGAACAGGAACTGCTACACGTTGTTCATTGCTTCAAAAACTTTGTACAATCCCTGAGTACCAAGATCTTCGAGTCCCTGCGCTTTTGCTGCTACATAAAACTGATTCGCCAAGGCAAGCCCCGGAAGGGACAAATTCATCGCAGCTGCTTCTTCAAGAGCAATTCCCATATCTTTCACAAAATGCTTTATGAAGAATCCAGGATCAAAATCCTTTTTCGCAATACGTCTGCCCAGATTATTGATAGACCAGGAGCCTGCTGCTCCGCTGCCGATAACATCAATAACTTCGTCCAAATCCATTCCGGTTTTAGCGGCGTATAGCAAAGACTCCACAGTACCAATCATTGTACCTGCAATTAATATCTGGTTTGCCATTTTGCAGTGCTGCCCAGCTCCTGCGTCACCCATCCGTTTAATATTTTTCCCCATCGCTTCAAAATATGGGAGAACCTCTGCATAGGTTGCAGTATCACCACCAACCATGATGGCCAGAGTGCCTTCACGAGCACCCAAATCACCACCTGACACAGGCGCATCAAGAGCAGCCATTTTCTTAGATGCTGCAACGTCTGCAATACGTTTCGCTAAAGAAGGAGTTGATGTCGTCATATCAACGATAATGGTTCCCTCTTTCGCATGCGCAACAATGCCATTCTCTCCAAGAATAGTTTCTTCCACATCTTTTGGGAACCCAACAATTGTAAACACAATATCACTGTTTGCAGCTACCTCAGCAGGCGAGTTGCACAGCGTAGCCCCAAGCTCTACAAGCTCTTTAGCTTTTTCCGGTGTGCGGTTATATACGAAGGTTGTGCAATTATTTGTAAGTAAATGTTTACACATAGACTTACCCATTACACCTGTACCAATCCACCCGACTTTTTTGGATGCAAGACTCATCTTTCCTCCGTTATGCACTGACTAGATAACAATCAGTTACCATTAAACATATTACTGCAATTGTACCCTATTGATACAAACCGATTTATCACATAAAAGCATGCTGTTTACAGGTATGATTTTTTAATAGTTGATAAGATATAATTATATTCTTACGTTACAATATTTTTAATACATTTGCGGTTCGCGTATTTATTTCTTTACTTTTTTCTTATATAAACCAAAAACAATTTACCTGATGAGCAACTTTTCTATTTTCTCATGCGAATCCACAACACTTATTCGCCAATATTATCATCAGGAATTATTTATCAACTAAGTCCTACACTTGTTAACTGATATTAGCGTCCGATTTTTATTAATCATTATTCTACACAGCACTCTTTAGTAGTCGGATGGGTATTTTTACATCAGTTTATTTTTTAAAACGTATGTTTAACAGATACGAAACAACATAACCAAGTGCATTATCCATGGAACAAACTATTTTAATCATCGATGACGATGCAAAATTGCAAGATTTATTGACTGAATATCTCGAAAATTCAGGCTTCAAAGTAGTATCCTTACTCACAGGTCAGGATGCGCTTTCTACAATCCGCAATGTTGCTCCGTCCCTCATCATTCTGGACGTCATGCTCCCCGGCAAAGACGGACTGGAAGTCCTACGTGATATCCGCACGGAATCTACCATCCCAATTATTATGCTCACCGCCCGAGGTGACGATGCCGACCGCATTGTCGGTCTTGAATTGGGTGCTGACGATTACCTTTCCAAACCATTTAACCCACGTGAACTTCTAGCCCGCATTAAAGCTATTTTACGAAGATTCGACAATAGCACCACCAAAGTAACGTCACATCAAATTGAATGTGCAGGACTTGCTCTTGAAGCAAGCAGACAAATACTCATTATTGAAAATGAACACATAACACTTTCGCCTACTGAAACTAAGCTCATGGCAGAACTCATGCGTAACCCCAACCATGAATTTTCCCGCGATGATCTTATGACAAAAGTATGGGGGCGCGAATTCAACGCGTATGATCGCAGTATTGATGTACATATATCTAAGCTGCGAAACATTTTAAAACCATACACCGAACATGCCCACCGCATACGCACAGTGTGGGGCAAAGGGTACATGTTCCTGAGCGATTAATGCAACTTAAGTCTATTTCTGCTAAGCTGCTTGCTACATTTCTTTTTATTCTGGCGCTTAGCTTGGCTTTCTATGTCATCTTATTTTCAATAACTATGCATCGGGATGCGGAACGCTCTATACAGCGTTCCATCCCGATGATTTCGTCGCTTCTTACCACTGAACTAGCAAGCGTTGCACAATCTTCTGACGGTGAAACAGCAAAAAATACTGCTGCACTAAAAAAGATTATGCCCAAGTTGCAGGAAATTCTTCTTGCTGAATACGTATGGATTATCACTCCAGACGGATCCCGCATTACGGGTGAAGATACAAGTATTCCTGACCACACACTCTCCGTCGTCAAAAATCTTGATGATGATGTTCAGCTTGCGGTGTTCCGCTCTGTATACACAGATCAGTTGCAAGCCTTGAAATTCTCTATTCCTTTTTGGGGCAAAAAAGCAACAGTGGTGATCGCGCAGCAGCCCACTTGGCCTTCACACAAAATACTGCTGGACTTCCTTATCCCTACTGCCGGAACAGGACTGCTTATCGGAATGATCGTTCTGCCCCTCATTTCCAGAACATTACGTCCTCTTAAAGAACTGGAAGCAGCCGTTATTAACTTTGCAACTGGCGACCTATCAAAACGCGCAGTACCTGTTCATAATGATGAAGTTGGACGCCTATCACGCACGTTTAACATTATGGCAGACAACTTGGAACAGATGACACGATTCCGGCACGAGCTGACAGCAAATATTTCCCATGAACTACGAAGCCCGCTCACTCGTATTCAGATGTCAGAAGAGTTAGCTTTCCTCAGCTGCGAACAACAGAACTATCAGAATGTTAAAAAGCATCTCAATGCTGTCCGCACAGAAGTAGCAGAACTTGACGGGCTAATTGAAGAAATTTTGCGCCTTTCAAAACTGGAGCTGAATACACAAATAGGTGAAGTAGGGGCATGTGATATTACCAATACCCTGCAACGTCTTATACGTAAAAATGCACCAATTATTGAGCGCAAAAAACTCACCGTGCAGACAGAATATTCCCACGACTGCGTTATTACTTGTAACTACCCGATGGTGAACCTTGCTATAAGCAACCTTGTTTCCAATGCTCTGAAGTTTTCTCCAGAACGAGGACTCGTTCGCATTGCAACAATCTCGGACTCAACAACAGTCAGCATTGAAATATTCAACACCTTCTACCGTAATTTAACCTACACAGAACAAGCCGCGATATTCGAGCCTTTTGCTCGTGCAGAAGGCGAAAACATCCCCGGAACAGGTCTCGGGCTTGCCCTCGTAGCAAAAGTGGCAGAACAACATGAGGGGCGTGTAAGTGCACATAACCGAGTCGGTGGTCTTCTTTTCCGGCTTACCCTTCCTCGCGTTCTCGCATCACACAAGCAAAGAAAAGCGTAGCAAGAGCTTACAACAGCCCTGTAGCTGGCGCGTTATTTCTATAAAGCTCATTCAGTAGACTGTTCATTCATTTTCCCAAATACATCTGCGAAACACCAAGCAGCTTGTCATTTCACATCCTAACCCTTTACGCTTTTATGGGGATACTAGCCTGCGGCATTGCCGTACCTAGAGCGTTTTTCTGAAGAGCAGGCATAAAAAAAGGGAGAGATATAATCCCTCCCTATATACACTCTGTTCGAACGACTTATTCAGCTACGGAAACAAATTCAGCTGAATCTAAGCCGAAGGAGTTAACCAGACCGCCGCCTAACGCGATAAGTCTGTATGAAGCAATAAGTACATTTACTTTAGCTGTTACAAGACGCCCACGAGTTATAAACAGCTCGTTCTCGGCATCAAGAACATCCAGCAAGGTACGCTGTCCAACAGTAAACTGCTGTGCGTATACATCGCGAGTTTCAACGTTGAAGCCTACAGCTTTATTGTACTGCTCAACCTGTTCAAAAGCAGCATTCTGCTCGCTCCATGTAGAGGCTACTTCGCGGTACAATTCGTTTTCTGTATCACGGTATTCATCAAGAGCTTTAAGCTTACGTGCCTTTGCAGCGCGGGTTAACGCAAGGTCGCTTCCGCCATTAAATAAGTTCCATTTACCGACAACAGCAAAGCGCAAATCGGTGTTGTAATCATCAACACCAAGCATGTCTTCAGCGTAACGGTACGAACCTTCACCGGTAATTCTTGGGTAGTAGAAAGACTCACGCTCGTTCACGAGACCATCAGCCACTTCAACTTCATATTTACGAGTATCAAGACGCGGGTTCTTGCTACGCATACGCATAAATGCTGTTTCGAGATCGACAGGGGCAGCATCAGAAAGCTCAACATCTTCAAGCTCATCTGGGTCCATACCAGTCAAACGCTTGTATTTTGCAATGGCAAGTTCCAAGTCGCTACGTTGCTGAGCAAGTGTAGCCAATGCGCGGGCAAGACGCCCCTGAGTAAGGGTAAGGTCAGAAACACTTCCGCCGCCAGCATCCACAAGCTCCTGCATTGAAACAAGGATATCGCGGTACTGCTGAGCATTCTCTTCTGCCAATTCAACTAATGCTCTGTCACGGATAACAGTGAGGTGAGCAATTACGGCATCAAGCCCAAAGCGTTCACCAGCATCAACAACCTGACTCAGTGAAGATTTATATGCAGCTTCAGTGCCCTCTACGCGGCTCTGAGTAAATCGACCATCATAAATGAGCTGAGAAATAGAGACATCGCCCTCAAAAGCACCCTTCCAGTCATATTCTGTACCGTTACTACGGGTAGTCAGACTACTATGGACTGTTGGACCATAAGAACCGGATGCATTCACGTCTGGAAGATAACCACCCCATGCAGATCGATTATCTTGCTTTGCAGCCTTAGTTTCATTTTGCAGTGCAGCAATACGAGGGTATGTTTTCAATGTAGCAAGAACACTGTCCTTCAGCGAAATCCCTGCGGAAGCGATGCTCGTACATCCTAAAAGTACCGACGCAGCTACTACTAATGCGCACATTCTTTTCATAAACCACTCCTGAATTGTTCACTCGTCTGCTTCACAAAAAGCAGACCCCCTACTACTCAGACATGATATTGTACGTTCCCCCCAATATCATGCTCGCAATCTCCTGCATATACTCTGTTCACTATAACTTCTCAAGAAAAAACAGCTTTTACAGAAAATGCAACCCCGTTTTACGTACTAAAAAACATACAAAATACGTCCAACACACCTAAACTATGAACAATACTTTCAGCCGAATTTTACAAAGATGATGCAACTGATACGACCATCCTCCAGCAGTAAAACCAACCAACAGTACATTTAGTGCAACTACGCGTTCTTCTTGCACAGTGTACACAACAAAACATCAAAGCAAGCACTTCAGAACAGCGCTAACTTTGGCGCTCCATAGCAACCATGGATGCATGGAGTATCAATACGCTGCCACATGTTCACTACAGGCAATGATACACCCTACCTCCTGTTATCATAACCCTTATATGAAACATGCTAAAAACAGCTCTTCTCTCTAACCAGATTTCATCTGCGGGCAAATGATAAACACAACAAATAAACTCATTCAATTGAACAAGTTAAAGTGGCTCACCCAATCTCCCTTGCACCAGAGAGAGCTGCTGCTCTGTCTATACTTTTCAAAAGAATTATGGGAATAAGATGAGAAACATTACTACACGTTATCAATATTTTTTGTGCAACCAATACAAAAAATATGGTCATAAGGGGTGCTCATGACTGACTCGAATCCAAAACAGCCAATTCCGGACACTGCACCGCAGCCTGAACCGGAAAGCGTGGAACATCCTTCTGGTGAAAAACACGCTTATTCCTCAAGAACACCACGTAATTCTGTTGATGCAACATCAAAAAAACAGTCACCATCCCCAAAAAAAACGGTTGTTGATCCCCCCTTACCGTCAGATGTGGATTATGAATCCCCATTGCTGCGTTCACTCGTACAGTTGTTCGCCTTACTAGGAAAACCGCTGACGCTGGAACAGCTGAAGACAGGTTTGCCGGAACACGGTGTACCTTCCCACACCTCAGCCTGTCTGCGTGCAGCACTTCAAGCTGGCATGAAAGCAAAGGTAGCACGTCGCGAATCCCTTTCTGAAATATCCAACCTCACGCTTCCATGTATCATTCTGTTAAAGAATAAAGGGGCTGGCGTTCTTACATCGCTTACAGAAACACATGCCAAAATCATTTTTCCAGAAATGAGCAACACGCCTATTTCTGTACTCCGCGATAAGCTTAATGAAGAATATGCTGGCTACGTCATTTTTGGACAAATCGACGGACGACTGGATAAGCGCGCAAGCCAGCTGAAGCTGTTAAAAACAAAACGCTGGTTTTGGGACACCATCCTTTACTTTTTCCCGATATACAAACACGTCGGGCTGGCAAGTATCATTATCAACCTGCTTGCGCTTGCCTCGCCACTGTTTTTTATGAACGTCTATGACAGGGTTGTACCGAACAACGCTGTCGATACCTTATGGGTGCTCGCTGCGGGTATCGGCATCGCCCTTGTTTTCGATTTTATTCTTCGCAACCTGCGTAGTTATTTTTGTGACGTTGCAGGCAAAAATGCAGACGTCATTCTTGCATCACGCCTGATGCAGCACATCATGGCTCTGCGCCTTGATGACAAGCCGGACTCCACCGGTACAATGGCAAATAATCTGCGTGAATTTGAATCGCTGCGTGAATTTTTCAGTTCAACAACCTTACTTGCCATTATCGATCTGCCATTTTTATTCGTCTTCCTCGGACTTATCCATTTCATTGGCGGTCCAATGGTATTCATCCCCGGTGTTGCCGTTCCTGTCGTTATCCTTTGCGGCTTACTGCTCCAGTACCCGTTCCAGCGAGCAATTGAAGCCGGATATAAAGAAGGGGCGCAAAAACACGCACTGCTTATCGAGATTATAAACGGCATTGAAACCGTCAAAACAAGCATGGCAGAAGGTCACATGCAGCAACTTTGGGAAAAAGTTGTAGGCATGAGCGCAAAGTCCAGCAATCACGCTAAAAGACTGGCAAACTTCTCCATGACATTCACTATGTTTGCTGCTCAGGCAGTTTCAGTATTCACTATTGTTGTGGGGGTTTACCGCATCAGCGATGGCGAACTGACCATGGGTGGATTGATTGCATGTAACATTCTCGCAGGTAGAGCCATGGCTCCGTTAAGCCAGATAGCTGGCATGCTCTCACGCATGCAGCAATCCCGCATGGCATTGAAATCCCTTGATCTTATCATGCAACTCCCGACAGAAGCGCAGGACGAATACACAGGTATCAGCTACGAAAAACTTGATGCATCTATTACCTTTGATTCTCTTGCCTTCAAATATCCAGAAGCAGAACGTTTTGCCCTTGAAGATATTCACTTGAAAATCCGCAAAGGAGAACGGGTGGGCATTATCGGCAGAATGGGTTCCGGCAAAAGTACTCTGGGTAAACTGAGTGTAGGACTGTATCGTCCAACAGAAGGTGCTGTGAAACTTGGCGGTGTTGATATCCGCCAAATGGACATAGCTGATTTACGCTCACGTACTGGCTATGTTTCGCAGGATAACTACCTCTTCTACGGTTCCGTGCGCGACAATATCGCTATCGGCAATCCGCAAGCCGATGAAAATGCCATTCTACGTGCTGCGTCTATCGCAGGTGTTACAGATTTTGTTCAATCTCACCCAGCCGGATTCGGCTTACAGGTTGGCGAACGCGGTATGGCTCTCTCCGGTGGACAACGACAATCCATCGCACTGGCTCGTGCATTGTTAACTGACCCTGACATTATCATTCTAGATGAACCAAGTTCCAATATGGACAACGGTTCCGAATACACATTCAAGCGCAAACTCGCACAGATTGTGTCGGGCAAAACCCTGCTACTCATCACACACAGACTGAGCATGCTGGATGTTGTAGACAGACTCATTGTAATGGATAACGGAAAAGTTGTTGCCGACGGTCCTAAAGCTGTCGTTCTTGACGCATTGAAGAAAGATCAGATCAAAAAAGCACCGACAAGAGCGGCGTAGGAGTCCGTCCCA
Organism: Halodesulfovibrio sp.; assembly: GCF_025210605.1. Taxonomy (NCBI): domain Bacteria; kingdom Pseudomonadati; phylum Thermodesulfobacteriota; class Desulfovibrionia; order Desulfovibrionales; family Desulfovibrionaceae; genus Halodesulfovibrio; species Halodesulfovibrio sp. The sequence goes on from NZ_JAOARI010000017.1 coordinate 261,005, forward strand.
TGAAAAAAGCACCATACAGACTGGAAGATATCGAATTTATGAGCGAGGTAGACGCAGCATTGCGCCACCGCGGTCATCCTAAAGCATATCTACTCTCCGTTTTCATTTTTCTGGTTTTCACAGCGTTTCTGGTGTGGGCACACTATGCAGTGCTGGATGAAGTAACCAGAGGCTCCGGCGTTATTGTTCCTTCACGAAAAATTCAGGAACTGCAAAACCTTGAAGGTGGTATCCTCAGCGAACTGCTTGTAACGGAAGGACAGATTGTAGAAAAAGACCAGATTCTTGTCCGTATCGATAACGAACAAGCAGAAAGTGTTGTGCGCGATGCCGAATCCAAAACACTCGAGCACAAAGTAGCTATTTTGCGTCTGCTTGCAGAAGCCAATGAGACCCCGCTGAACTATCCAGAAAAATTAAAAACTGAAGCACCGCAAATGGTGGCTGACCAGATTGCTATCTACAATGCCAGAAAAGCCCAGCTGAAAACCGAGCTAAGCGTTCTTGCATCACAAAAATTCCAACGAGATCAAGAAATCTCGGAAATGATTGGCAAGCGCAAACAACTTATATCAAGCCATAAGATTGCAAAAGAGCGACGCGACATTGCACGCCCGCTCATGAAAAAGAATGTGTACCCAAAACTCGACTACCTCCAGCTGGAAGAACATCTTATCCAGCTGAAAGGCGACATTGAAGCCCTTTCTTTGGCTATACCGCGTATCCGCAGGGCAGCAGAAGAGGCAGGCGAGCGGACAAAGCAGCGCCTTGCAGAATTCAAAAATGAAGCGCACCGCGAAATCAACCAGCGGCGCGTTGAAATGCGCTCTCTTAAAGAGGCAATGGCAGCCGGAAACGACAGAGTAACTCGAACCGACCTGCGTGCACCTGTGCGGGGTACAGTTAAGCAAATTGCTGCAAATACACTTGGCGGTGTTATCAGACCCGGTGACACTATCCTTGAGATTGTACCATTGGATGATACATTGCTTATTGAAGCCCGTGTGCGCCCTGCCGATATTGCATTTCTCCACCCCGGACAAAAGGCAATGATCAAAATCACAGCGTATGACTTTTCCATTTACGGCGGGCTTGAAGGGGTAGTGGAACAAATCAGTGCGGATACTATTGAAGATAAACGCGGAGAGAGCTTTTATCTTGTAAAATTACGCACAAAAACCAATACTATTGTGTATCGGGGAGAAAACCTGCCGATTATCCCCGGCATGACAACTTCCGTAGATATCCTTACAGGCAAAAAATCTGTGCTGGACTATCTGCTGAAGCCAATTTTAAAGGCTAAACAAAACGCTCTGAGAGAACGGTAATTGCGTCACCGGACACATTCTATAGTATTTCGTGCAGCTATTGCTTGCAGTATTTGTTGCTTTCTTATTGCAACACTACTTGTGCAAGCATCTGCGGAACCTAAAAAGAATTTCCCAAGAGCATCTGTCAGTACAAAAGGGGCATCTCTTTCCACCGGAAAGAAAAAATCAGCATTTCGTATGCTGTTCAAAACCCCCGCTGTAAAAAAAACGAGACCCAAGCGAAGAAAAAAAGCTGTTTCCAGCTCCGGCCCGCTCAAAGATAAAAACGGGAACATTCGCCTGTTCCGCACTATTGAGCTTAAGGGTAAAAACAAAACTCTGGCGCGCTGGCAACGCATTGTTAATGCAATGGCTGCACACAAGCAGCAATATCTTTCTAATTCGCTGCCTACCTCTGGTAAAAACCAGAAAAAGCGATGGAAACAATTCAAAAGCACGGTTGTTTCCAAACCGCGTATGCAGCAGCTGCGTATGGTCAACTCCTACTTTAACAAGTGGCCGTATCGCCTTGATAAAGAAAACTGGGGAAAACGGGAATACTGGGCAACACCGCCTGAATTCGTCAAAAAATCAGGTGACTGTGAAGATTATGCTATAGCAAAATACTATGCATTACGTGAATTGGGGCTCCCTGCTTCCTCAATGCGCATTGTTGCTCTTATGGATAACATCCGCCGTCTCGGTCACGCCGTGCTGGTTGTGTACCACGGTGGAGATGCATGGGTACTGGATAACCAGACAAAGCTGGTACTCTCGCATTCCAAGTTCTCTCACTATGTTCCACAGTTTTCTGTAAACGAAACTAATCGCTGGGCACATATCCCTGCGAAGAAAAATCAACTGGCTTCCAAGCCGAAAAAATGATTCCGGAGCTGATAATGCCTAAAACAAATGACTATGAGCTTCCTGTTACGCAGGACAAACGCTCTCGTCTCAAATGGTTCGGCATCGCTGTGCTTTCCGCTATTGTCGCCATCGCTGCGACATTATGCTTCTTCCACATTCAAAATGAAGAAGCAGAGCTTACCATTAGACTCGAAAAACAGCAGAAGCTTTTGGCAACATCCCGTCAGGAAAGCATAAAAAACTGGTTACAGACTATGGCGGAGCAAGGGGACAGACTCATCAACGCCGATCTGTTCCGTTTGTTTGCTTCTGAAGTAAACCTGCTCGGGGATAATATCGGCAGCTTGTATGCAGAAGAAGCAACACAGGCAGACGACTCCACGCTTGCCCAGCAGCTGCCAATGATGCGCAATCTACTTGATGAATTTTCCAGCTACGCTGGTTTCTCCGGTGGTCGAATTATCAACCGCTTCGGTCAAACTTATATTGCAACCAATGCAAACACTTCTGCATTAACTCAGCAACAGCTTGATCTGATTCACCGTGTGCTGCGTAAGCCCGATGTATACTTTTCACCTGTCTATACAAGTAATAACGGGCTGACCTTTGATATGTTCCTGCCGATCTATCCTCCAGAATTCGAAGGGGACAACGCTAAACCTATTTCGGTTCTTATGCTTTCAAAGCTCATCTCCGGCAAAATTACAGAAATCATTTCTGCATCACCACTTGCAGAACAAGGCAACACGACACACCTTATTCAGAAAAAAGAGACTATGCTTCAGGATATCCTGCCATGGCAGCCGGACGGCTTGGTTGCAATCAACGCCTCTTTCGGCGCTGTTTCAGGAGAAGTCCTGCCGTTTGCTATCCGTAGCAATTTAGGCAAATCCGAAAAAGCATACTCATACGGACTCAAGATTCCTAATATTGACTGGTGGGTTGTTGAAGAAATTGACTACGACCTCGCCCGTGCAGAGCTTAATTCCACTATTCAGACAACAATAATTATCGCTGTTCTTACTATCGGTGCATTTACATTGATTATAGTTCTGCTCTGGTGGCTGCTTGTGTCACAGGATAATAAAAAAGTTGCCGACAACTTCCGCCAGCTTGCCATGACGATCAAAGAACAAAAAATGTTTCTGGATTCTATCAACAACACTATTCCAGACTACATTGCACTTAAAGATCAAGATGGAGCATATCAATATGTAAACCCATCCTTCGCAAGCGCAGTGGGACGTTCCGTTGAAGAAATGAAGGGACTGGATGATACAGCAGTGTTCGGCTATGCAACGGCAAACCGCCTTGCCTCTTCTGATGAGCTGGTCAACATGTCCGAGCAGCCTATCAATATTACGGAAACTATCTTCTTACAGTCAAAACGGTATGTAATGCAGATTTCCAAGGCTCCATTCTTTGAAGCTGATGGTACTGTATCCGGCATTGTATCTGTATTTCGAGATATTACCGCAGCTGTGGAAGCAGAAGAACAGCGCAAGCTCACAGAGCAGCAAACAATTGCTGCGCTGGCAACAACCATTGAACATATTGACCCGTACCTTGGCGGTCATACCAGAATGCTCGAGGCATTATCCATTGAGCTTGCGCGTAGCATGAACATGACAGAGGCAGAAATCTCTACAATTGAAGCCGCAGCCAACCTGTCGCAGATTGGTAAACTCTTTGTGCCACGCGATATCCTTCTTAAACCGGGCGCTCTGACTCCAGAAGAAAAGCAGGAAATTGAAAAGCACGCTACGCATGCACAAAAAGTTCTGGGCAACATTGACTTCGGTCTTCCTGTTGTAGAAACCGTCGTGCAGATGAACGAAAAAATGGACGGCTCCGGCTATCCAGACCAGTTAGCGGGTGACGACATTATTCCTCCGGCAAAGCTACTCGGACTTACCAACACGTTCTGTGCTCTTATTAGACCGCGTGCATACCGCCCTGCGCTTTCTGTGGATAAATCACTCGATATTTTGCGCGATATGGAAAAATTCTACGACCCAGAGATGTTTGCAGCACTTGAGCGTTTGCTCACAACACGCTTTGGAGAAAAATTTATGGAAGAAGTAACCGCAGCATAACAGCAAGCATTACTACAAACCATAACCGTCAACACAGCAAGGGGTGAGCGTTTCGGGCGTGATTTTCGGGTGTTTTTAAAAAAAATGCATTTTTTTTAAAAAAGTACTTGCCAACGCGCCGGTCTTTCTCTAAACCTTCCACCTGTGCCGCGATAGCTCAGTTGGTAGAGCAGGGGATTGAAAATCCCCGTGTCCGCAGTTCAATTCTGTGTCGCGGCACCATCTTCAAGAAGATGGCTGCAAATTTTTACTTGCAACAAACGCCGCCTTCCTGTAGAAGTTTCCTCGTCGTGCCGCGATAGCTCAGTTGGTAGAGCAGGGGATTGAAAATCCCCGTGTCCGCAGTTCAATTCTGTGTCGCGGCACCACTTGAAAAATTATGACCCGCTTTTAGCGGGTCTTTTTTTTTGCCTATTCCCTTTTCATCTAAAATGGGCATCACCGTATCCAAAACGATAACTCCCACTTTATCCTGTGGTAAAAGCCAGCCTCCCTCTACTCAGCATGTGGCGTTGCCATCCGCATATAGTTCATCGCTTCATCAAACGTCTGTTCATCAAGCAGCCCGTCCTCAAGAACAACTTCTCTCAAAGACTTATGCTCTTCAAACGCTTTTTTTGCGACTTGAGCAGCGTTATCATACCCGATAACCGGAGTCAGTGCCGTCACCAGCATGAGCGACGATTCAAGATACCCTTCAATTTTTTTAACATTCAACTCTAACCCTTTCACAGCAAACTCTGTGAACATACGAGTCGAATCAGTTAGCAAGCGGATAGATGTCAAAAGATTGTATATCATGAGAGGACGATAGACATTCAGCTGCATCACCCCCTGCGAGCCTGCAAAACTCAGAGAAGAGTCAAGCCCCATAACTTGTACACACACCATCGCTAGGGCTTCGCACTGAGTGGGGTTCACCTTTCCCGGCATAATGGATGATCCGGGTTCATTTGCAGGGAGAATATATTCACCGATACCCGCACGAGGACCGGACGCAAGAAGAGCAATGTCGTTTGCAATCTTTAGCAGGCTGCCCGCAAGCGTCCGCACAGCACCCGATGCTGCAACAATTTCATCACTTGCTGAAAGCCCTGCAAAAGCATTGTCCATTGGGGTAAAAGGAATACCTATGTATTCTGCAAGATGCCCTACCGCTCTCTCTGCAAAGCCCTTAGGAGCATTCAGCCCCGTGCCTACAGCAGTCCCGCCTAGAGGCAACCGGTGCAAATGAGGTAACGAATGTTCCAACCGCTGTATATCTGCCTCAAGCTGGTATACATACGCTGAAAGCTCCTGCCCGACTGTCATCGGTACAGCATCCTGTCTATGCGTTCTTCCAAGCTTCGGGACATCTTTCCATAATGCAGCTTTTTCTTGGAATACCTTAACCAGCCCTTCTATGACCGGAATTAGATAATATTCAATGGCAATCGCAGCCGCCACATTCATGGCAGTTGGAAATACATCGTTAGAAGATTGGGAGCGATTTACATGGTCGTTCGGGTGCACTGGAGATTTGCTTCCAAGCGGACTCCCTGCCAGTTCATTGGCACGATTGGCAATAACCTCATTCAGGTTCATGTTTGTCTGCGTTCCGCTTCCTGTTTGCCAAACATGAAGCGGAAACTCGGCATCATGACCTCCGTTGCTGATTTCGTCCGCAACTTCAATAATCAGCCTGCCAATGTCTTCCGGCAATACCCCCAACTCAACGTTAGCATGTGCTGCGGCTTTTTTTATATGAGCAAGAGAAACTATGACTTCCAGCGGCATGCGCTCCGCACCTATTGCAAAATGCTCTAGCGAGCGCTGGGTCTGTGCGCCCCAATAACACGTATCGGGAACTTCTATACTACCCATCGAATCTGACTCTATCCTGATGCCTTGCGTCATACTCACTCCCAGATAACAGGTTTCATCAACCACACTGACAGATACGCTGCCTGTACAAGCCACATTCTACAAGAATCACACAAAAGCCATGCTGCTACAGCACGATACTAGGCGCTTTTCTGCTGTTCTTCATTAGGTGTATACTCACACCCAAGCTCATTAAGTGCCCAGTCATACACCATTTTTAAAATGGGAAATGCACTATGCCCAAGCTCGGTTAAAGCATACTCCACACGCGGCGGAACCTCTGGATACACAGTACGGATAATCAACCCGTCGCGCTCCATTTCTTTCAACTGCTGCGTCAGCATTTTTTGACTCACACCATGAAGAATTCTTTCAAGCTCTTTATAGCGTTTTTCTCCATGATGCAGATGCCAGAGAATAAGACTTTTCCATTTTCCACTAATAACATCGATGCCGACTTCAACAGGGCAACGATACTCTTTACCGTTCCAATTAATCATAAAAAAATATTCCTCAGAAACTCGCTATTCCCAATAAAACTTACCAAAAGGTTTGCAGTAGAGAAAAAAGTGCCTTCTTGAAGGAAAAAAATAACAGGTTATATTTCTACCATGAAGCAATATGGATATGCACGACGCACAATCAAACATATTCACATACTTTTTCCATATCAGCACAGCAAATGCTGCCGCCTAAACAGCAAGCGCATTTTATAGTAAAATACCCCATTGGTACGTTATTATACATCCACCGAATGACGCATTCTTAAACAACAAAATGCGTAGATACAAAAAACATGGATGAGTGTTACGTAAAAACTCACCATTTTGATACCATAACGTAATAATAACAATATAATATTTACTTACGAGACAACGTGCATCTCAGGGCAACCTGTAAGACTCCTGCGCCCCGACGCTGTCGGTGTCGCCTACTACTAACCCCTTTTTCAGGAGACAACATGAACGTACTTGAAGCTATTGCAACCCGTCGCTCTATTCGCAAATACACCGCTGAACCTGTCAGCGAAGAACATATCAACACTATGCTCAAAGCAGCTATGGCAGCTCCGAGCGCAGGCAACCAGCAGCCGTGGCAGTTTGTTGTTATTGACGACAAAGAGCAGCTTGAAAAAGCATCCAAGCTCAGCCCATACGTTGGTATGATTGCCAAAGCTCCACTTGCAATCATGGTACTTGGTGACCCGAGTGTAGAAAAATACCCGGGTAACTGGATGCTTGATTGCTCCGCTGCCATACAAAATATTCTACTTGCCGCTCACAGCGAAGGTCTTGGTGCAGTGTGGTGCGGTCTGTGGCCAGAAGAAGATCGCGTAGCAGCAGCCCGCGACATGGTAAATGCTCCAGAACACACTGTTCCACTTGCAGTTATCGCTGTAGGACACCCAGACCAAAAGCTGGGCACACAGGATAGATACGATACATCCCGTGTTCACACAAATTCATGGTAAGTTTGAAAATACGTTTCTTTCACATATACGCTACTGAAAGAAACGTTTAGTTTCTGGGTGGGGAAGTCGATGCTCCCAAATACGCAAACACGCTTCCCCACCCATTACTTGAGCGATTTTATAGCATTGTATTTCAAAAGGTTAAACACCGTTCCTCGTGTATTTTTCCTATTTTTTGAAATTTCGTATTGACAGAAATCGCATCGCATCTCTATGCTTCATGCATCGAATTTAACAATTTCATTGAAGGAAATAGAAAACTCCATGAACGCAATTTTTGCCAAACCAGCTTCTTTTGAAACCAATTTTTATTTTTGGTGCTTCTTTAGCTATGGCAAAGCCCGTGGCCTGTTTTCTGGTGCCTTACGATAAAAAAACAATTCGACACCAATGAGAAAACAAAGAGCCGCGGCACAGCCTGCGGCTCTTTTTTTTATGCGCAAGCTGTGGCGGATAACCCGAAAAAAACATCGAGCTACCCGATAAAAAAATGTGAAATTAGCAACTATGCCAAATGCCCAAAGGTTGATAAAAGACCGGCAAGCAAAGCAATTATTTTGCAGCATACATGCTAACCACAGTGCATTCACACTTACCGGGTGAGAGTTTTACCAAGTACACGTTAAGGAGAATACGATGGAAATTGGCAAGAAGATCCGCATGGAGCGCATTATCAACAGGCTCACAGGACGAACTATCATTGTTCCCATGGATCACGGTGTATCTGTAGGCCCTATTGATGGACTGGTCGATATGCGCGAAGCAGTCAGCAACGTTGCAGAAGGCGGTGCAGATGCGGTACTCATGCATAAAGGACTTGTCCGATGCGGTCACCGTGCAGGCGGGCGTGATGTCGGACTTATCGTCCACCTTTCCAGCTCTACAGCCCTTGCTCCTTCACCAAACGCAAAAATACTGACAGCAAGTGTTGAAGATGCCATCAAACACGGCGCTGACGGCGTATCCGTTCATGTAAACCTCGGCGATGAAACAGAAAGCCAAATGCTTTCCGACCTCGGCAAAGTTTCCGCAATCGCCAACGAATGGGGCATCCCGCTTCTGGCTATGATGTACGCCAGAGGACAGCATATTCATAATCCCTTCGATGCAAAAAATGTAGCCCACTGTGCCCGTGTTGCGGTAGAATTGGGCGCAGATCTCGTAAAAGTTTCCTACCCCGGTGACATTGATTCATTCTCCCGCGTTGTTGACGCCTGTTGCGTTCCTGTTGTGATTGCAGGCGGTGAAAAAATGAACTCAACGCGCGAATTCATCACCATGGTTCACGATTCAGTACGCGCAGGCGGTGCAGGTCTTTCAGTAGGTCGCAATGTCTTCCAGCACAAAAACAGCGCAATGCTTGTTAAAGCACTTCGCGGCGTAGTGCACGAAGACTGGGATGTTGAACAAGCAATGGAACTTGTTGGAAACGATTAATCAATTTTTATCCGGACTAGAAAAATGAAAAAAGTTCTCTTCGCAAGCGTACCATTCAATAAAGACCACGTAACCCTAGCTCTGGAATCAGGCGTTGACGGTGTTATTGTACCGGAAAAAGAAATGGCAGGAGTTGCCAGTCTATCCCGCTGCACCGTACTTGCAGCAGAGTCCATGCCTGTTATTACGCTTACAGAAAAAAGTGACGAAGAAGAGGCGGCAAAGCGCCTGACAAAAGGCGAGCAGGTCATTATCGGTCACGGATGGGAAATTATCCCGATTGAAAATTTATTGGCGCAGTCTGACAATGTTCTGGTTGAAGCCAACACCGTTGAAGAAGCACATCTCGCCTTCGGTATTCTGGAAAGAGGCGTGGACGGCATCGTTGTAACAGCAGACGGGGTGACACAGTTGAAGCAGATTGTAGCAGAATGCAAACTCTCCATGGGCAAGCTGGATCTTGTTCCGGCAACTGTTACAGAAGTCCGGCTCTCCGGCTTAGGACATCGAGTTTGTGTTGATACCCTCTCCGTTCTGAAACGCGGACAAGGTATGCTCGTGGGAAATTCTTCCGCGTTTACATTCCTTGTTCATGCAGAAACTGAGAATAACGAATATGTTGCAGCACGCCCGTTTCGCGTTAATGCCGGTGCAGTGCATGCATACACACAATTGCCGCACGACAAAACAACATACCTCGAAGAACTTGCTTCCGGTGATGAAGTGCTCATCGTCAACCATGACGGCTCAACATCAACAGCTATTGTAGGACGCTGCAAAACTGAAGTACGTCCAATGCTCTTGATTAAAGCTGAAGTAGATGGCGTTGAAGGCGCAGTATTTCTGCAAAATGCAGAAACTATCCGCGTAGTGGACACCAAAGGAAACCCGATTAGCGTTGTCAATTTGAAAAAAGGCGACCAGATTCTTGTTCGTACTGATATTGCAGGACGCCACTTCGGCATGCGTATCGAAGAAGAGATCAAGGAAGGCTAACATGGCTGACTCAAAAAAAGTAGATGCAAGCGGTGCAGATACTGACAACTGCGTAGACAATCTGCCACGCCTGAAAGAGGTTCGTTCACAGATTGACGCAACAGATCTGGAGCTTCTTGAACTGCTCAACCGCCGTGCTTCCCTTTCTCTCGAAGTAGGCAAGCTTAAGCGCGGCAAGCAGGACGTAGTATTCAAGCCGTTCCGCGAAAAAGAGGTTCTCGACAATCTGCGTTCTAACAACGAAGGCCCTATTCCAATTGAGCACTTAAGGTATATTTACCGCGAAATATTCTCTTCCTCCCGTGCGTTGCAGCGCCCTCAAAAAATTGCATATCTGGGGCCGGAAGGAACATTTTCCTACTTTGCCGGAGTCGAATTTCTGGGTCGTTCTGTAGATTATATTCCGCAAAAAGACCTCACTGCCGTATTCCGTGCAGTCGCAAATAAGGATTGTGAACTGGGAGTTATTCCACTGGAAAACTCACTGCATGGCTCAGTCGGGCAAAGCCTTGATCTTTTTATGGAGCATGATCTCTATATTGAAGCTGAACTGTTTTGTCGCATAAGTCACAGCCTGCTGACACGCGAAAAGCTGCTTGCAGATATCCACACTGTGTACTCGCATCCGCAGCCTCTCGGACAATGTTCACACTGGTTACGGGCAACATTGCCAAACGCGCGCATTATTCCGACAGAAAGTACTGCCGCAGCTGCTCGTAGAGTGCAGAATGAAAAGGGAGCCGCTGCCATCGGGCACGGAAGCCTTGCAGACTTACTCAAGCTGAACATTCTGGCAGAACATGTTGAAGACATGCAGGATAACTGGACCCGCTTTGTCATTATCGGTTCCAAGCCAAGCGACGGGGAAGGACAGGATAAAACTTCATTGCTTTTCACAGTACCGGATAAGCCGGGTGCGCTTGCAAGTGTACTTAATATAATGGCGCGTGAAGGGCTAAATATGAAAAAGCTTGAATCACGCCCGATGCGCGGTGAAAAGTGGCGTTACGTCTTCTTTGTCGATATCGAAAGTAATATTTCTACAGAAGATTACGAACAATTTTTAATCGAACTGCATGCAGAATGTCAGTCACTGCGCATCCTCGGCAGCTACCCTGCCGGACAATACATGGACTTTACCAAAGGCAGTGACATTGCCACCGCTACAAATGAGCAGAACAAATAATATATAGTTAACTGGAGACTCTCATGATCGCCATCACAGCCCCTGCTTCTAAATCAGTATCCCACCGTATGATTATCGGCGCCGCTATGGCAGCCGGAGAATCAACCGTGTCCGGTGTACTTGAAAGCGAAGATTTAGCCCGCACCATCGGCATTTTTAACGACTGCGGCGCAAAGATATATCGAAAGGGTGCAGGCGAATATACCGTCTCCGGCTGCTGTGGTACTCCAGCGGGCGGCATGAGCGAACCTGTTTCCTGCGATGTGCACGAATCCGGCACAACGTGCAGACTTCTGACAGCTGTGCTTGCAGCCGGACTGGGCAGATTCCGCATCCATGGCGCACCACGCATGCATGAACGACCAATTAAAGAGCTTGGTGATGCGCTGCAAACTCTTTCCGTGGACGTAAGTTACGAAGGTATCGAAGGCTGCCCCCCTGTTGTTTTAGATACAGACGGGCTTAAAGGGAGTGAGGTTTCTATCTCTCTGGAAGAATCAAGTCAGTACCTCTCTGGCTTACTGCTGGCTGCACCTTCTACACGCGGTCTCACCATTAATCTTGTTGGTAAAAAAGCAGTAAGCTGGCCATATGTAGGGCTTACTCTGGATGCCATGGAGCAGTTCGGCATTACCTTTACGGTAGAAATGCTGGAAGGCTCCGAATGGATCAAAAAAGACTGGCGAACCTTTGAAACCGCCATTCCTGAAAAGACCCGCTTCATCGTTAAACCGGGCATGTACCGCCACGGTTCCTACACGGTTGAAGGCGACTGGTCGAATGCTTCGTACTTTCTTGCAGCAGGAACCCTCGGCACAGAGCCAGTGCACATTGCCAATCTCCGCCCTAACTCTTTACAGGGTGACAAAGCAATGTTCACAATTCTGCAACAAATGGGTGCTACTATTGAACTGCAAGACAACGGCGTAACCGTGCATCCAAGTCAGCTTAAAGGAATTGATGTTGATATGGGCAATTGCCCCGACCTCGTTCCGACGGTTGCAGCACTTGCTGCATACGCAGAGGGCGAAACAGTTATACGCAACGTGGCACACTTACGCATCAAAGAATGTGACAGACTTGCTGCTCCTGCTACGGAATTACGCAAAGCCGGTGTCGATACCGAGGTAACCGAAGACGGAATTATCATTCGACCAGACAGAGCCGCCATGACTGCTCCTGCTGGAACAATCTTCAACACCTACAATGACCACCGTATGGCAATGAGCCTTTCCTTGCTTCAGTTTGCACTTGGTGACATTGAATTTGATAATAAGGCATGTGTTGCAAAGTCATTCCCTGCCTTCTGGGAAGAATGGGAGAAAGTATCACCATGCAGGAGATAGACTTTACACTCAAAAAAGTAGCCGTTGTTGGCGCGACAGGGAAAATGGGTGCTATGTTCTGCTCCCGTTTTTCCGCAGCCGGTCTTGATGTAATTGAGATAGACCAACCATTGACAGAAGAAGTGTTACAGGCGAAGATACCGGACGCACAGATTGTGTTACTCTGTGTGCCCGCTGCCGTTTTTCAAGACGTAGTGAATCGCGTTGCAGCACATATGAAACCACCGCAAATTTTAGCGGATATTACTTCCGTAAAGGTTCAACCCATGATGCAGATGCAGAAAACATACACAGGTCCCGTGGTGGGGACACATCCTCTCTTCGGTCCAGAACCGAAGGCTGATGACGTGCGTGTTGCCATCACCCCTTCTGAAGGGTGCGATGCAGAGTCTGCCCGCATGGTTGAAGACCTCTTCACACGCATCGGCTGCGAACCGTTTTGTTCTTCCGCAGAAGAACACGACAAAGCCGCTGCCCTTATCCAAGGATTAAATTTTGTTACGTCTGTTTCCTATCTTGCTCTTCTTGCAGATAAGGAAAACGTAATGCCGTACCTTACTCCGTCTTTTGAACGCCGTCTGAAAGCTGCTGAAAAAATGATCACCAAAGATGCAGAACTCTTTGAAGGCTTATTTGAAGCAAACCCAAGCTCTCAGGATGCTGTGCGCTCCTATCGTTCTATCCTTAACATTGCTGCTGGTGGCGATATCAACGTAATTGTTGAACGTGCTCTTTGGTGGTGGCGATTTACGGATTCTACGGGAGAAGTGCATCAATAGACTACTATTGTACCCCATATACTCAGCAAAGTAATAAGCCGCACTTCTTCCGAAGTGCGGCTTTTTTTATGACCCCGAACCATTAAACGAGAGACAGAATGCCATGAACATCACGTTACAGCAGACAGGCCAATGGTTGGCAGCAGATATTCAGACCCCCATAAGTCTTTTTCTAGGACTGGTCGGAACCAGTCAGGGATTTCTTCTTGAAAGTGCGGAAGTAGACGGAAGACGCGGCAGGTACAGCGTTATCGGCTTTAACCTGTTACTTCGCCTTGGATGCAAAAACGGCAAGCTGGAAGTAGCCTCCCGCGACAGCAGACTGAACAAGCTGAAAGAATACGAAGGCATGGATTTCATTGAAGGCGCACGCAAAGTAATGGATGCCATACACATTGAACCACAAGGGGATATGAAAGAGCTTCCTGCCATTGCCCGCGGCATGTTCGGGTACTTCGGCTACACAACCATTGGCATGTTTGAAAAGAAACTGGAAGAAGTATTGCCACCGGAAAACAGCGACGCATGCCTCATGCTTCCCGGTACAATTGTGTTGTTCGACCATCTGTACAACAAGCTCTGCATGCTCAACCTTGCTGACAACCTGCCTATCAAGATGGACAGAGCAGCTATTGAGCGCAAACCTGAATCACCATGCATTGGTGAAGTAAAAAATATACCCGACAAAACCTCGTACATGCGTAACGTGCAAAAAGTACAGGAACAGCTCAGACAGGGTGAAGCAATTCAGGTCGTTCTTTCTACCAGATTTCAGGCTTCGTTCGAAGGTGATCCGTTCACACTCTATCGCAGGTTGCGACAGATTAACCCGTCTCCGTACATGTTCTTCATGCGTCTTTCACACATTACGCTCATTGGCTCCTCACCGGAAACCATGGTTCGCTGTCAGGAAAATGTTGTGGAAGTCTGCCCTATCGCAGGAACACGCCCACGAGGCAAAACAGATGCGGAAGATACACAGCTTGCAGAAGAGCTGCTGGCTGACCCTAAAGAACGTGCAGAGCATGTAATGCTTGTTGATTTAGGAAGAAACGACGTGGGACGTATCGCTAAAGCCGGTACTGTCTCTGTAGAAAAATTTATGCAGGTGGAACGGTTCAGCCACGTAATGCACATGACCTCATACGTGAAAGCACAGCTTAAGGATGGGTATGACGCATTAGACGTACTCGGTGCAACCTTCCCTGCCGGAACCGTAAGCGGTGCACCTAAAATTCGCGCCATTGAAATTATTGAAGAAACAGAAGCAATCTCTCGAGGTGCTTACGCCGGAACCATCGGCTGGCTTGGACTGGATAAGGATTCCGTCAACCTTGATACAGGCATCCTTATCAGAACCATGTGGGTCAAAGACAACACAGTCCAGTGGCAGTGCGGTGCTGGCATTGTTCACGACTCCGTCCCGGAAAAAGAATGGGAAGAATGCCAGAACAAAGGGCGTGTACTCAAAGTGACCTTGAACTCCACAGATGAAGCAGATGTTTTTTCTGGGCGCTAGATAACAAGGCGCTGTCATAGCAAAAAGGGACTCATCGGCTTTCCGTCCCTTTTGCACACAAAAATATCAATCCTGTGGATGCAGATTTTTAACTAACTTTATTGGCAAGCACGTTTACAATGGAACACTAACGAACTTGCTGTGGAGCTACTATGTTTCTTCTTATCGATAATTACGATTCCTTTACCTTTAACTTGGTACAGGCATTTCAGAAAACCGGACGATATCCGCATGTTGTTCGAAACGACAATCCAGAATTACTGGAACTTGCTACAAGCGGAAAACTGGAAATGGTTTGTATCTCTCCGGGACCCGGCAAACCGGAAAATGCAGGATTATGCTTAGAATTTCTTGCTCTGCTCCCTAAGGAAGTTCCTGTTCTGGGTGTCTGCCTTGGGCATCAGGTTCTCGCCCATTATGCAGGAGCGACTGTGGATGTTGCACCGCGCATTATGCACGGCAAACATTCCGATATCGAGCACAATGGTGAAGGACTATTTCACGGGCTTGAATCCCCAATGCAAGTAGCCCGATACCATTCACTTATCATAATAAAAAATGATGAAACAGTAATTGTTCCAACATCTTCCACACAGACACCGGATGGTGAAAAGGAGATTATGAGTATTAAATATGCTGACCGCCCTTGGGTTGGAGTCCAGTTCCACCCTGAATCAATCCTGACCCCACAGGGCGAAGCAATGCTTAAGAATTTTCCCGAAAAAATCTTAGCAACAAACTCATAATTACATCCCTCACCCCCAAAAGAAGGGAGACTGCACAATGACTAAAAGGAACAATTCAATGAATACAGCACAAATTCTGGAACATCTGGCAGACGGCAAACATTTGAATGCAGATGTAGCACATTGCGTCTTTACCAAACTGATGGATGGCAACATGACATCAGGTCAGGCAGGTTCATTGTTAATGGGACTGCGTCAAAAAGGCGAGACTGCGGAAGAAATTCACGCTGCTGTCCGTGTATGCCTTGAACGCGCAACTCCAGTCGCACCAATCAAAGGTGCTACTATTGATCTGGTAGGAACCGGTGGTGACGGCAAAAATTCTTTCAACTGCTCAACGGCTACAGCACTTACTCTTGCGGGCATGGGCTACACTGTAACCAAACACGGAAACCGCGCGGTGTCCTCTTCCTGCGGCAGCGCGGATGCTGTCGAAGGACTTGGGTTGCCGCTACGCCTGTCACCGGAAGAAATCCCCGCTGAACTGGAAAAACGCAACTTCGCCTTTCTATTCGCACCGGATTATCACCCTGCATTCAAACACGTCATGCCAGTTCGTCAGGAATTAGGTTACCGGACGCTCTTCAACTTACTGGGTCCATTGCTCAATCCGGCACGACCAACCCATATGCTTCTTGGAGTCGCCAAACCTGAGTTCATGGAAATTATGGCAGAAGTACTGGCACAGGCAGGTGTTGAACATGCCGCGGTCGTGCACGGCGCAGGCGGGTACGACGAACTGACAACAAACGGCATTGCAAAAGTAATTTTTGTTGAAAACGGATCAATCCGCCATGCGGAGCTTGATCCGGCAGAATACGGGTTTGAGCCATGCGCTGAAGAAGACTTAGCCGTGCATGGTAAACAGGAAGGACTCGCTGTTCTGCGTGACCTGCTGGAAGGAAAAGGATCAAAAGCTATGCTGGATATGCTGGCGTTAAATACAGGTATGGCACTGCATTTAATTACAAATAAACCACTAAACACCTGCATGGAACGAGCACGCGAAGCCGTTGCAGCAGGAGCCGGAAGGAAAGCCTTAGATGCTTAATAAGTTTCTTGCAGCAAAACATGCTGAGATTGCACGACTTGTACAGTTACAAAAAAAAGATGCACTGCCGGAACCCTACAAAGGTGAACGTATTCCCTTTGCTGCAACACTACGTGCACATAAATTAGCTTGCATAGCAGAATATAAACGTGCATCACCTTCGCGCGGTGATATTGCACCGCATCTTTCACCAGAAGATGTAGCAGAACAATATGCAAAAGCAGGCGCAACAGCACTTTCCGTGCTTACTGAAGAAAAATACTTTAAAGGGAAGCTGGAATATCTGGAACGCATGCAATTTGTCGGACTGCCGATGCTGCGGAAAGACTTTATCGTGCATCCATTGCAAGTCGTTGAAACAGCTTCTACTCCTGCATCTGCCCAGCTGCTTATTGCCCGCATGTTCAAAACAGCTTCAGAGCTGAATGAACTTATTGAGCTTGGCAAATCATTTGGGCTGGAAAGCGTTGTAGAAGTTTTCAACCATGCAGATTTAGTTCTTGCACGGCTTGCAAATGCTACTATTATCCAAGTTAATAATCGAAACCTCGATACACTGGAAACAGACCTTGCCATATGCGAGCGGATGATTCCTCACCGCAGAACTGCCGAAGTATGGATAGCGGCCAGCGGTATTTCGTCGTCCACGCAACGACGCCACGTTGAAGCGGCGGGATACGATGCGATGCTGGTCGGCACAGCGCTTATGCAGGGTGGAAACCCGCAAAAGGCGCTTAACCGGCTACTCGAATAGCCTTTAAAGGAGAAGTTAATGCCGCACAAAGAAACCTTTGTGAAAGTTTGTGGCATTACCACACAGCAAGATGCTGACATGTGCATAGAACAGGGTGCAGATTTTATCGGATTCATATTCGATGAAAAAAGCCCCCGAGCTATGACAGTGGAAAAAGTTAAAGCCATTGAAACAGAAAACGTTATGCGCGTAGGTGTATTCACTCACCAAACGGCAGATGAAGTTCGCCTGATAATGCAGCGCGCCAGACTTCATCTTGCCCAGCTTCATAACGATCAAGATATAGAATTTGCGACCAGAGTCGGTAAACGAAAAGTCATGAAAGTGTTCTGGCCTGACCGTTACGACACACGGGAAGAGCTTGAAGCAGATATGCAGCGCTTTGTAGATTGCTCCCGTTTTTTCCTTATGGATGCCGGAACCTCCGGCGGCGGACACGGCAAAGCACAAGACTGGAGCTTCCTTAACGGATTGCGCGGATACAAAACATGGTTCGTTGCTGGCGGCATTAACCCCGATAATGTGCGTGATGTGCTGACAGGGTGCGCCCCCTGCGGCATAGATATCAACTCAGGTGTCGAATCCGCACCCGGAAAAAAAGATCCAGAAAAATTACGAACCGTTATGGAGGCGCTTGCGGCTCCTATATTACCATAAAATTTCAACAGCCTTTGGCGTAAGGCTGATATAAGAGAGAATAGTATGTCCAAAGGATACTTCGGCGAGTTCGGTGGTCAATTTGTTGCGGAACTTCTTATTCCGCCCCTTAAAGAACTGGAAGATGCGTTAGAAAACATCGTTCCTTCAGAAGCATTTCAAAAAGAGTTTGCTGAATATCTGAAGAATTACGTGGGACGCGAAAGCCCGTTAACACACTGCCCTACTCTTTCAGCAGATCTTGGGTTTAACCTGTACCTCAAACGTGAAGACCTGAACCATACAGGCTCACATAAAATTAACAACGTGCTTGGTCAGGCGCTGCTTGCCAAACACATGGGTAAAAAAGCTCTGCTCACAGAAACCGGTGCAGGTATGAACGGTGTTGCAACCGCAACCGCAGCACGCGCACTCGATATGGACTGCATTGTCTTTATGGGCGCTGTTGATGTTGAGCGGCAGTCGCATAACGTGCGCCGCATGAAGTTG
Organism: Halodesulfovibrio sp.; assembly: GCF_025210605.1. Lineage (NCBI taxonomy): Bacteria > Pseudomonadati > Thermodesulfobacteriota > Desulfovibrionia > Desulfovibrionales > Desulfovibrionaceae > Halodesulfovibrio > Halodesulfovibrio sp. The sequence goes on from NZ_JAOARI010000017.1 coordinate 279,572, forward strand.
CTGGGCGCTACTGTTGTGCCCGTTGAAGCTGGCTCCAAAACCTTAAAAGATGCCATCAACGAGGCGTTACGCTTCTGGATTAAAGAACAGGAAACCTACCACTACTGTTTCGGGACTGCGGCAGGTCCCCACCCGTTCCCGACACTGGTTCGAGAATTCCAGTCTGTTGTAGGTAAAGAAGCGCGAAAGCAAATTATTGAACGCACTGGTGCACTTCCACACTCAGTGCTTGCCTGTGTCGGTGGTGGTTCTAACGCTATCGGTATTTTTTCAGGATTCATTGATGACTGCTCAGTAAACCTTATTGGCGTAGAAGCAGGCGGAACCGGCGAGGAAGGATGTACAAACTCAGCACCGTTATGCCTTGGTACTGGCGGAATCCTCCACGGTCAAAAAACCATGCTTCTTCAGGATAAAGACGGACAGATTATGCCATCCCATTCCATTGCCGGTGGACTGGATTACCCTGGGGTAGGGCCTGAACATGCTCATTTGCAGCACTGCGGCAGAGCCACCTACGGCAAGGTCAACGATATGCAAGCACTCCATGCATTTAAAGCGCTCACCAGAGCAGAAGGCATTATACCTGCGCTTGAAAGCTCACATGCCGTTGCATATGTGCTCGAAAACAAAGACCAGTTCCCGAAAGGCTGCAACGTTATTGTAAACCTTTCAGGACGCGGCGATAAAGACATGGATATCGTTGAACAATACACCGAACTGTTTGATTAAGGGGCTGTCATGACATCACTTACACAACGCATCAACGCTGCTAACAAGGCAGGTCGCAAGGCTATTATCCCGTTTCTTACTGCTGGATTTCCGACAAAAAACGATTTCTTCACGCATCTGGAAGAACTCGATGCAAACGGTGCCGATATTATTGAAATCGGTGTTCCATTCTCTGACCCTGCTGCGGATGGTCCAGTGGTTGAAGCCGCTTCCCTCAAAGCACTGGAACAGGGTGTAACCTTGCAGTGGATTATAGAAGAGCTTACCAAACGCAAAGGACAATATCAGGCTGAACTGGTGCTGATGGGCTACATCAACCCGTTTTACCAGTACGGATTTGAAAAATTTGCACAGGATGCTGCCAATGCAGGGGTCTCCGGTCTTATCGTGCCGGACTTGCCGCTTGATGAAGATGATGACTTCAAAACTATTCTTAAACAGCACGGCATCACTCTGATTTCGCTTATCGGGTTAAACACCCCGAAAGAACGTATGCAGGCATATGCGGAAAAAGCTGAAGGGTATGTTTATGTCGTTTCATACATGGGCACTACAGGGGCAGCGGTTGCCTTCCCGCCTGAATTGAAAAAAACGCTCAGCGAAGCGAGAGAAGCATTTAACATTCCCCTTGCATTAGGATTCGGCATTAAGGAACCAAAACAGCTTGAACCATTTGGCGATGCCATTGACGCTGTTGTTTTCGGCAGTGCACTTATCAAAGATATTGAAAAGAAAGGGTCTGCTATTCCATTTATGGAACGGTGGAAGTAGACAAACTGCTCATCTTTCTTCAAAGCTCTCTCAATACATTGAGAGAGCTTTTTTGTTTGCGTATCAATATATCGTAAATTAATTTACTGGTATATTTTCTTTTTCTCCTCATAATGATAATCCTGACCACGCCGATAAGATTTAGATTCTTATAGTAACCAGCTAGACTCATACGCCGTTGCACAACAAGTTAGATGGGGAGATTTCACATGAATCTTAAAGCACGAATGCTTTGTTCTTTCATTTCTATATTCATGGTCATTGTCGCCATGTTCTCAAGCACGTTTTATGTTACTAACATGCAAAAACATGACGGGCTTGTTATCAACCTTTCCGGCAGACAACGTATGCTTAGCCAGAAAATAGCCAAAGAGGCTTTGAAGCTTTCGTTTGCAAAAGACAAAAGTGCTGCTCAAAACGATTTGCAAACCTCCATGACTCTTTTTGAAACAACGCTCAATGCGCTTATTAATTCCGGCTATGCTCCTGTTACATTAAACCCTAGCGGCGCAAAAAAACATTTACCTGCTGCCACAGGCGCTGTTCTCACGCAACTCCACAAAGTACAAACCAACTGGACTGCATATAAAAAACTCGTAAATGCTTCCTATAACGGCAATGAAGCGACCTTAAATGATCTATCTGCCCAAAGTATGGTTGTCCTCAAATCCATGAACAAGGCAGTGGGTATGTTGCAAAAAGAAGCCGATGAGCATGTTCAGACATTAATGCTGCTCCAAATCACATTTATTATTATCGGCAGTGCCCTGCTTTGCATTGTAGTAGTAAACTTACGCAAGCACTTATTCCACCCATTGGATGACCTGCGAGCATTTGCGAATAAGATATCCAGCGGTGAGTTACACGCAACCATTAATGCTACCTATCTGCACGAATTCGAAAATCTCAAAAATGACACCGTATCCATGGTTGCAACACTTAATTCGCTCATGGAAAAAGCAGAAGAATCCAGCACTGAAGCAAAACATAATGCACAGCTCACAGAAGATGCACTTGCAACTGCACAGGAAAAAGAACACCGCATATCCAGCATCGTGAGTACTATTCGCACTGTTGCAGAGAAAGCAAAACATATTTCAACACGCGTGGACGAATCTATTCACACGCTTACCACAGAGGTCAGCGGCGTAAATAATGATGTTGAGATACAACGTGAGCGCATGCGTGAAACTTCCACAGCCATGTCACAAATGAACTCTACAGTAATCGAAGTTGCAAGCAACGCATCCAATGCTGCACAGCTGGCAAATGACTCTAAAGAGCGAGCAGAAGAAGGTGCTGCGGGCGTTCAGCAGGCAGTCAATTCTATTGGATTAATTCAAGACAGCATCGTCGCACTCAAAGAATCTATGCTGCAACTTGGCAAGCAAACTGACTCTATTTCAGAAGTAATGAACGTTATTAACGACATTGCAGATCAGACAAATCTGCTGGCGCTCAACGCTGCTATTGAAGCGGCACGCGCAGGCGAAGCAGGCAAAGGATTTGCTGTTGTTGCCGATGAAGTTCGCAAGCTGGCTGAAAAAACCATGATGGCAACCCATGACGTGGGAGACGCTATCACACAGATTCAAGCTCAAGCACATACTAATATTGAAGCTGTAGAAAACGCGGCAATAGAAATTACCGCATCCACAGATGCCGCTGATTCAGCGGGGCAATCTATGGAGCATATTGTTTCCATTACCTACGATACAGCACAGCAGATTACGTCCATTGCTACAGCATCAGAAGAGCAGGCTGCTGTTTCGGAACAAATTGAACATGCGGTGACTACAGTAGCTGGTATTGCAGAAGAAACAGCCACCGGTATGGCAAAAGCCTCTGTTGAACTGGAAGAAATTTCTGCACTGACAGCCGAACTCGACCATTTGCTGGATGACATGCAGCAGGAAGCTGCACCTTCGAATGCGTAATCCCTGTTCTTTGCTGCCTATTTGCTTATAAACAGATCACCCTCCCCTCGCAAAAAAGAAAACGGATGGACATTATGTCCATCCGTTTTCTTACCAAAACAATCTGCTGCTGCAAGTCCCGAATAATCTTGCAGTAACAGAACACGTAAGCCGAAGCTACAAAGCTCCCATGAGCTTCATATCACTAGAACTTAAGTGTGCCCTTAAAGGACTGAGCAAGCGATTCGCAAGTATCTGCAACCAGCACAGTTGCACCGGAAGCAACAATAAACTGCTCATCGCCTGTAACTTCGCCCAGACAGCCATAGGTCTGTCCGTCAAATATAGTTTCAAAAGCTTCTACTTTATCTTCCGGTACGGATACCACCAGACGGGAAGCAGATTCTGAGTAGAGAACTTCAGTTGCATTCATTTCTTCAGTGACAGGTACGGCATCAAGATTGATGAGTGCCCCTGTGCGTCCGGCAAGAGCCATTTCAGCAAGAGCCACACCAAGACCACCGTCTGAGCAATCGTGACAAGCGTTAATCACACCTTCACCGATTGCCTTATGCACTGCACGGTATCGTGCAAGCGCTGAGTCAGCATCGACTTTAGGGAACGCAGCAGCGCTGATTCCTAACTCTTCTGCAACCTCGGAGCCTGCTAATTCGCGGGCAGTTGCACCAAGCACGTAGATTTTGTCACCGTCATTTTTAAAGTCAGATGTGGTTGTTTTGTTCACATCGTTAATAACACCCATGACAGAGAATAACACCGTTGGCGGGATAGAAATCTTAACACCGCCGCCTGTGTAATCATTTTTCATAGAGTCTTTACCGGAGATACATGGAACTCCGTATGCGATACAAAAATCTGAAAGAGCTTTGTTAGCGCGAACAAGCTGAGCAAGCTTGTAGTGACCGTCAGGAGTCTTTTCAGACTGTACAGGGTCACACCAGCAGAAGTTGTCGATACCGGACATGAAGTCCACGTCACCACCGACAGCAACAGCGTTTCGTACTGCTTCGTCGATAACGTTCGCCATCATCCAGTAGCTGTCGTAGTCACTTAATGTTGGGTTGATGCCGTGGGAAAGAACAATGCCGCTTTCAGAATCAAGGATAGGTCGAACAACACCAGCATCGGAAGGTCCGTCACACTTCACACCGACCATCGGTTTAATAACACTGCCGCCCTTAACCTCGTGGTCATACTGGCGAACAACGTATTCTTTAGAACAAATATTAAGGCGGGCAAGCATGGATTTGAGCAAGTTGCCCTGCTCTGCATCTGCAACATTCACTACGTCATCAGCGTGTTCTGGACGCTCCCACACAGCTTTGAGCTGCATCTGTGGAACGCCGTCGTGCAGGAACTCCATATCCAAGAATGCAACAGGCTTGTCACCGTAAGTCACATGGAAGTAGCCGCTGTCTGTAAATTCACCAAGAGCAGATGCTTCAACGTCCATACGCTTTGCAAGCGCCATAAATTCATCCAGCTTATCAGCAGGTACAGCAAGCGTCATACGCTCCTGTGCTTCGGAAAGAAGAATTTCCCACGGACGCAAGCCATCATACTTCAATGGAGCTTTTGAAAGATCGAGACGGCAACCGTTGGTATCTTCCGCCATTTCACCGACAGAAGAAGACAAGCCGCCTGCACCGTTATCTGTGATGGCGTTGTACAAGCCCATGTTACGGGCACGCATAATAAAATCATATGCTTTGCGCTGTGTGATAGGATCACCAATCTGCACAGCCGTAGCAGGAGACTCTTCGTGCAATTCTTCAGAGGAGAAGGTTGCACCGTGAATACCATCTTTGCCGATACGACCACCGACCATCACGATGATATCGCCAACCAGTGCAGCTTTTTCATATCCCGGTTTTCCGGCAACCACTTTAGGAATCATGCCGACAGTACCGCAATGAACAAGCGGCTTACCGAGGTAGCGTTCTTCAAAAACGATAGAGCCGTTCACAGTAGGAACACCGGATTTGTTACCGCCATGCTCAACACCTTCGCGCACACCTTCAAGCACACGGCGAGGATGAAGAAGGCGCGGAGGCAGTTCGCCTTCATGGAAAGGAGAAGCAAAACAGAAGACGTTTGTATTACACACAAGGTCTGCGCCGATACCTGTTCCCATTGGGTCGCGGTTAACGCCAACAATGCCTGTCAGTGCTCCACCGTATGGATCAAGCGCAGAAGGTGAGTTATGTGTTTCCACTTTAATGCATACATCGTGGGTTTCGTTGAAGTCGATAACACCGGCATTATCCTTAAAAACAGAGCGGCAGAAGTCATCTTCACCTTTGTTTTTACGAATAGTTTTGGTGGAACCCATTACGTATGTTTTGTAGAGACTATCAATAGTTTCCTGCTCACCGGTTTCTGTATCGGTGTAATCAATTTTGGAAGCGAAAATTTTATGTTTGCAGTGCTCAGACCATGTCTGTGCGAGTACTTCTACTTCTGCATCACTCGGCTCTGCTGTTAATCCTGCTTTTACACGTTCTGCAACGATTTCAGGATTCGTGTAGTAATCGCGGATGGTATGTAATTCTTCCAAAGACAGCGCGAGCGTATTTTCACGGGAGAATGCCATCAACTCATCGTCTGACATTGTAGAAAACGGCAATGTTACTACTTCGTCATTAGCTTCACCGGATACCCGTGCAGCTACAGCCGCAAAGCCCGGCTCTTTTTGCCAGTCTGCTTTGCTTTTGTATTCAAAACGCTGAATCAGCTCGTTTGCCAAAACATCCCGTCCAATGGACACAATGTCTTCTTCCGTAAAGTCACCATAAATATGGTACTGATCTGCAACATACACAGAAACCGTTTCACGGTTTGCAAGATCAAGTACAATTGCGATGGTTTCCCGTGCTGTACGACCTTCGTTATCAGTTACACCCGGACGGAACCCAACTTCGAGAATCCAGTCAGCCTGACTGGATACCGGAGAAAGTGCCGCGTCCTGAAGTACGGGATCATGCAGAGCAGCCTCACTCACAACTGTATCAAGCTGTTCATCGCTAAGACCGTCCACAGTAAACACCTTAACCTGACGTACGTCTTTTACGTCAAGCCCGAGAGCTTCCCTGATCTTGTTAGCAGTTTTGATACCCTGAGTATCAACAACACCTTCTCTAAGACCAGCTTCAATGCGCCGCAGCATGTATTTTCTCCTGATGCTTGCTTAATATTAACGGATGCCGACTTTACCGTCGCCACCGCTTCTGTACACCAACACAGTTTTCCGGCTGTGATGGCGGGGGTTATATCTCCATTCTATTCTAAAGCCCAATACTGTCCACTTGAGACAACTCGGTACAACCCAAGACAGTACGCACTGCGAGTAGGCTCAATACCCAGCACCACCGCAATGTGCAGGTGATATCGAGTATCACCGCATATCCCGCTGGAACCAAGTATGTGCAGTGCAAGGAACAAGAAAAAGCCAAGGTCGCAGTGTAGCCCACCTACATAAGAGTTTGGCTTTTTTGAAGTGACGCCGCAATGTGCATGCTTGGTTCCAGCGGGATGCCTCCGGCGGGCAGGCGGGCGTCGCCCCCTGCACCCCCACAAGGAGACGCGTCCCCTTGACCCCTTTTAAGGGTGGGGAATTTGTAATGACCATACAATTAGTTACGCAGTATTACCTACGCCACAAATCAGCCGAATACGACTTTTCAGTACATTCTATCATAAACGAAAAAAGCCGCAGAGTTTCCCCTACGGCTTTGAATTTTTTATGCGCTACGTGACTTAACGTAGTCCAAAGTTTGCAACAGTATCTTTCGCTCAGGACACTCTGGCAGAACATTCAATGCCTGCTGCGCCTTATCCAGATACGAATTTGCAAGCTCACGGGTTGCATCATCTAACCCGAGTTTGCGAATCTGTTCTGCAACAAAACAGACCTCTTCTTCAGAGAACGTTCCTGCTTCGAACTTAGTCACAAAACTTTCGCGTTCTGCGCCCTCAAGAGTATCAAGGTACATATGCAACGGTGGAGTCAATTTACCTTCGCGCAAATCCCCTGCTACTGGCTTGCCGATAGACTTAGTAGAAACAGAAAAGTCCAACGCATCATCAACAATCTGGAAGGCAATCCCAAGGTTCATACCAAAATCAGATGCTGCTGCAATCTGTTCTTCAGTACCACCTGCTTTAATTGCACCCATAATACAGGAAGCCTGCAATAAAAAGGCAGTTTTCCCTTTAATGATGTTTATGTAGGTTTCCTGAGAATGATTTGTTGAATTAAGGTATTCAATCTCTTCAATCTCACCGGTTGCGGTTTCTACAATTGCCTCTGCAATGCACTGTGTAAGCCGTGCGTCATTATATCGTGCAACCACGAGGTTTGCCTGTGCAAGCAAAACATCACCAGCCAGCACGGTTTTAGTATTACCGAATTGCGTATGCGCTGCCGGTTTCCCGCGGCGCAGTTCTGCGTCATCAATAATATCATCATGCAGCAATGTTGCGGAATGAAGCAGCTCTACAGAACAGGCAAGCGGGTAGATATCATCATCTGTATACCCGAGAGATGCAGCAGTAAGCAGAGTAAGCAAAGGACGAAGCCTTTTTCCTCCGGCAGTAAGCACATGAGAAACAACAGGCTGAACTAGTGTATTAAGCTGAGCAGTCTCTGCCGCCAACGTCGCATTAATCTGCGGTTGTTTTAACGTAAGGTACTCTAAGAGTTCTTGCATAGAAAAGCTTCCATCGAAAAAAAACGTGAATCCAACGTCTTAGAAACCATTGTAAAAGTAGTGCCGATGCTATCGACACATAGTTTTAAAATGCCTTCTAAACAAAAAGCTCTCTGGCTTTTTCGCCAAGAGCTTGAAGCGCATCGTCCAGCTTCCAGTGTTCCGGTTTTCGAGATCCCACCAAGTTAGAAATAGTGCGAAGCTCAAGGAAAGGTATTCCGGCTTGCAAACAGGCAAGCGCAAGAGAAAAGCCTTCCATATTTTCAGTAAGCGGCTCGTAGCGCTCTATAAGCATGCGGGCGCGCTCTTCTGTTCCGGTGACGCCGGATACTGTCATGCTTGCGCCTTTGAGTAAATCCTTAGGGACAGATAAATTAAGCATGCGGCACGCTTTTTCCGGTTCTAGTGCAATTCTGTCCCACACAGAAACCGTGCCGGTAACTCCGGTATATTCCAAGATAGGAAATGTAATGCCTTCAGGGTCAATACCTTCCGCAGTATGCAGACCATACTCCGGCCAAATTTCTGAATCTGCAACAACCGCACTGCAAAGCGGAGCTTGCTCTAAATCAAAGCTCCCTGCAACCCCGAGGTTTAAGACACCGGTAACATCCTTGCGTTCACCAAGAATTCTACCAATACTCAACGCTGCATTCACAGGTCCCACACCAGTAACAGCCAGTAAACAAAGCTTTTCATTTACCGGCAGCTCACAGTAATTTCCTAATGAAGGAAATTTGCAGCCTATTTTCCCCCGCCTGTTAAACCCCAGCAGAACAGCTTTCATCTCTTTTTGAGTTGCTGTTGTAATAACCAGTGTCATTTAATTTTTTCCAAAGTAAAGTTTACAAGCGTTCCACCCAGCGAAAGCTCCCCGACTATGCTGGCGTCGCGCAGCCTCGCAATACGCTCAATGCGTCTACGATCTTCTTCCGTGGCTGCAACAATGAGCTGTGTTCCTTTTTCCATTTTTTTAAGAAGCGAACTCGCTTCAAAATACCCAGTTCAGCAATCTTTCCTACAATCTACTCTCAAAGGTCCAGCCATCGTCACATTCTCCAAAGTTCTAGTCCTGCTGCCTCCATCACAACAGGCTCGAAAAAGCCTTTCACATCTAACACCAAGGCACTTTCGGCATTCCGAAACCATTTAGCCAACTGTTTGGGTTGAATAAAAGAATACTCTTCATGCGGTACAGCCACGATAAGGGCATCCAACTCCTGAAAATGTTTAAGATGGCTCAGCGAAATCTCATATTCACGAATAGCCTGCTCATTATCAGCAATAGAATCATGCACTAACGCTTCTATACCGTATTCTTTTAACTCTCTGACGATGTCTATCACGCGGGTATTACGGATATCAGGAACATTTTCTTTATAGGTGAATCCTAAAATTCCAATCTTTGCATCACGAACGGAAACACCTTTCCGAATTAGTTCCTTAACACAGGATTCAGCGACAAACTTGCCCATAGAATCATTAATTCTTCTACCTGCAAGAATAACCTGTGGATGATACCCTAACGACTCCGCTTTAAATGTCAGATAGTACGGGTCTACCCCTATGCAGTGCCCGCCAACCAAACCCGGGGTAAATGGCAGAAAGTTCCACTTTGTTCCAGCGGCTTTCAGCACCTCACCGGTATCTATCCCCAGAGAATTGAAGATAATTGCCAGTTCATTCATCAGCGCGATATTTAAGTCACGCTGTGTGTTTTCAATAACTTTGGCTGCTTCGGCAACCATTATTGAACTGGTAACATGCACTCCGGCAGAAAGTATTGTGCCATACAATTCTGCCAGCAGCCCTGTGGTCATGTCATCAGAACCGGCAACGATTTTGGTGACATTCTCCAAGGTATGCACTTTATCTCCGGGATTAATACGCTCCGGTGAATATCCGACTTTAAAATCCCTGCCAAACCGCATTCCTGATACATTTTCAAGAACAGGCACACACTTTTCTTCAGTAGCTCCCGGCCATACGGTCGACTCATAAACAACAACAGATCCACGCTGCATAAAAGAGGCAACGGTTCTGGTAGCCATAAGTAACGGTATTAAATCCGGCGTATGGTGCGCATCTATCGGTGTTGGAACCGCTATTATAAGCACACCTGCTTTTTCCAAAAGCTGCGGATCAGCAGTAAAATACGCAGTACTCTCTCTCAAAGCTTCTAGGGAGACCTCTCCGGTATGGTCATGACCACGACGCAGCTCATCTATCCGTTGTGCATGCTGGTCGTACCCGATGACTGAAAAATGTTTCGCCAAAGAAATAGCAAGAGGTAAACCGACATATCCTAGACCGATAACGGCAACAGGAACATCTCCAGACACAATCCGTTCAAAAGATACCATGTCTTCTCCTCGTTACCTGCTGGACTTAACCGCCTGTGTATGAAAAAACAGGCTCCATGCAGATCGATTGGAATTTACTACTTACAGCGCTGGGGCTTGCATTTGTTCTCGAAGGTCTTCCTTATGTCCTTTTTGCGGACAAGCTTCCTAAGTACTTACGTGAAATTGCAGAACGAGGTCCTAACGCATTGCGTTACATGGGCTTAACCGCCATTTCTGTCGGTGTTCTGCTTGTATGGCTTGTACGCCATTAGTCGCAACGTAACTAACCGCTACGACTTGCTCGCCTCTACGCGGCAGAGCTTTGTTGCTGCAAAACTATTGCGGCAGGCTTTGTTGCGCCTTCCAGCAGCTATTCAGCCTTCTTCTGTGCTACATGCAAATACACAATACCCGATGTCATCGGCTTGTAATACACACGGTCAAAACCGGCGTGTACCATTTCTGCACTCAGTTCAGAAGCTGTAGGGAACGCCATAATAGTATCTGCAAGATACTGGTATGCACCTGCATCACCGGAAAAAACTTTACCTATCGCCGGAAGAATTTTCTTCAGGTACAAATTATAAAATCCTTTCCATACCGGATGCTTACCCGTACCAAATTCTAGAATACACAATCTTCCGCCCGGCACAAGTACTCGATTAAGCTCTTTAAATGCTTGCTCGCGCGGAATAATATTTCGGATACCAAACGAAATTGTTGCACAATCTACGCTATTATCCGGTAACGGCAATGTTCTGCCGTCCGCATGTACAGGGAAAATACGCCTGTCACGCCCCTTGGTCAGCTTCTTACGACCAGTAGTCAGCATAGGACGACAATAATCCAGCGCAGCCACTTTTATTTGCGGGTACCGCCGTACAATTTCTAATGAGACATCCATTGTACCAGCGGCAAGATCGAGCATCAGCCCCGTCTTACCCGGTACTGTTGCCTTTACAAGCTGCTGCCGCCAGTAAAAATCCATCCCACCGCTAAGCAGATGGTTCAAAAAGTCATACCAACGGGCAATACGACTGAACATGCCGGAAACTTCGCGGGCATGTTCATTTGGTGAACATTGCATGTGCTACCAAGCCTATTCTTCGGTTTCCGTTTCGTCTTTACACACTGTAGAAGAAACAACTTCAAATACCGCAGGAAACACTTCACTGATATTAGAAGGTGAAACGCGGCCTGTCTCAATAAACTTTACCACAATTTCTTTAGTAACCTGTATTGCTTCTTTTTTTGCCTTATCCATATTCCACCTCTAGGCACTGCGAAAAAACTTCGCAACGTATAAATGATGAAAAACCCCCGCCCGTGGGGGAATGGTTTCAACCTACATAGATAAAAACCGGGCGGGGTCAAAAAGAAAGAAACCTGTTAAGCCACTCCCTTTTTCTCAACATGCCATATAACACTAAGATTTTAGAGAGTCGAGCGCCCACTGGTGCAGTTATCCTGTTTTTCCATTGCGAATTCTATATCTTAATAAAAGAGGCACTACGCATTACAATCATAACCTGCATAAAAAGCTTGCTTTCTTATCAGGAAATATTACTATTAAGACAACAAAATGATTCGGAGGCGCATATGGCAAGATTCCGTGCATTAAAAACAGAACTTCGTTCCCTACTGGAGCAGCCGGACTGGGAAGAGTCTTTGCAATACATTGTTTCACTCCCTGCAACACAAACAGTAGGGCCGTTAATGTCGTTTTTCCTTTTCGGTGGAGAAATGAAATGGCGCGCCATTACTGCATTTGGTCTAGTGATGGGAAAACTTGCCAAAGAAGATATTGAGCAAGCGCGCATCATCATGCGTCGCCTGCTATGGCATATGAATGAAGAGTCTGGAAATATTGGCTGGGGTATTGCCGAAGCCATGGCAGAAGCCATGATTAACAGCAAAGTGCTAGCGAATGAATACAACAGAATGCTGCATTCATACGTCCGAGAGACCACAGATGATGATAACTATCTCGACCACCCGCCACTTCGCCGAGGAGTGTATTGGGGACTTGGAAGGATGGCGAAAAAATATCCAGAATTGATGCTCCCATCGACCAGAGCATTATCGTGGGGCTTGCAGGACGAAGACAGCGAAGGTCGTGGACTCTCCGCATGGGCATTAGGTTTTCTCGGTACTGAAGCAAACCTCCCTGCACTGCGAACATTATTGGATGACACCTCAAACGTAGAGCTATTCGACGACAGAACAGTCTGTTGCTCAAATGTTTCGCAACTTGCCCAAAAAGCTATAAACCGAATTGAAAAACGAAATACTGATGCGTAATTAAGCACCAGCAATAAGCATATTACATAAAAGAAACTTCTTCATGATACATTATGAAAAAATGTATCTTACTATTTGGATCAACCAAAAGGGATGGCTACTGCCATCCCTTTTTACTTATCAAGCCACATTTGCAGAAATATCTACTCCCCCTTCCCGCTACTCCCCTAATTCGCAGTCAAGAGGGCGTCCCTCTTGCTCCCGCTGAGAAGCGCCCTCGGAGAGCCGCCGGAGGCATTCGGGGCGCACATTATGCGGACACAAAAATTGGTTTTCAACTATTTGTAATAAAAACATATTGCAGCTAGATTACTTTCATGCAATGGGAAAGAAGGAATATAATTTTATAATTAGTTTACATAGTTACAAAACACATTAGCAAGACAAACCTAAAATCTACTCACAAAACTTAAACCATTGCCTAATCTACCACGAATTAACTATGAAAATTTTTACCTCACTACTGCTAGTAATAATGTCGACTTCTCTAGCATATGCACAAAGTATCATCCCTGTTTCATGTGATGAGATCATTAAGATATCTATCTGCCAAGCAAGTACATTAGACCCACCTGTCCTTACAAAAGAATATCCGTACGTGTATCCAACCGCCTTCCGGTTTAAGCCCGAAGCTGCCCCAAAGTATAAAAAATTTACTGATGCAAATCAAATTGCGACCATCTATCCTGACGGAACAAGAGTTGAATACAGACCTTTTCTCCTATCAACTCCTGCAGGAATTATTGCTAATGACACTCCATATCCAATATCTGTCAACAACCGGCAGATTCACATGTTTTTCAAAAGCAAAAAAGAAGCGTTTGAAGCAGCACACAAGGTTTGCCCCAAAATAAAACCAAAAGCTTACTTTATGTATGACAGCATACTTGAAACGTATCGAAGAACTTCATTCGATATACAGTAAGTTATTTCTTATGATCCATATCACATCTACCATCACAGCATTTTTCATTTCTCTGCTGCTACTCATTAGTTCGACAACTCAAGCACATGCAGAAATTTTACTTCCCGTTTCATGCGATAATGTTACAAAAATATCTGTTGGCCAACTTAAGGCATCAGATTTAGGAATCACCATAGAAGGAAATCCATTTTTATATTTTGTTGCAATATACCTAACAGCAGGGGCAGCAGCGAAATATAACGAATTAGCTTCCTACTCTATAATTTTAGACGTTAGACCTGACGGAACTTTTATTATCGGTAACCCGCTCATTATCTCGACACCTTCAGGATCTTTGACAAGTGATCTCCCATATCAAAATTCGATAAACTCGAGACAACTTATCCTTTTTGTAAAGACTAAAAAAAGGACACTTGAAGCAGCAGAAATGATATGTCCACGCATCATACCAACATATCATTTTTTATATGACTACTTGAATAAACAACGTCAAAAGAATCGCAAAACAGATAATTATGAAATAAAAAAGGGTGGCTATTAGCCACCCTTTTTTATTTCATACCGTACATGCCCGTATATACATTTCTAGCGCCAGAAGCTTCTAACGTAACGCTTCTTTTCTATTCGCAGTCAAGAGGGCGTCCCTCTTGCTCCCGCTGAGAAGCGCCCTCGGAGAGCCGCCGGAGGCATTCGAGGAACACATTATGAGGACACAAAAATTGGTTTTCAACTATTTGTAATGAAAACATATTGCAGCTAGATTTTTTTCATGCAATGGAAAAGAAGGCATATGATTTTATAATTAGTTTATATAGTTACAAGCCACATCAGCAAGACAGACCTAAAAATCTACTCTAGTAAAACGTAAGGGAGCGCTCTCCAGTCTATTCTTACGACTTTTAATTTATTTCAAAAAGATAGAGAAATAGTCGTCAACTATAAACAACCACTGGTAAGGGCTACAGAAAACATTATGTATATCTTCGAAATTATAGTTACATGCTTATTCATCATTCCAGCTGCACTTTTTTTATTTATTATTTTGAGTAGCATACTGTTACGTATCACTGGAATTAATCTCCAAGAACAAGTAACAGCATTTTTTCTTAAAGCTTATGGGTGGCAAGGAGAAGGCACTATTCTCTACGCAAATAAATATGCAAGATGGGGATATGGAATTCTTTTTACCATAGTCTATGGCTCTATATTAATTTCTCAACTAGGAATAATTCTAAGAACAATCAATTTACTTAACATGCTCATATTTATCTTTAGTTGCGTAATCGCTTTTTGTGCATTTTCTAATTTCGTAGGGTCTTACTACAGCGGCGCTGTTTATAATACGAGCGGAATTACTATCAGTCCCTTGGGATTAGCGCAGGGAGTACACATTAAAAGCGAAGAAATAAGCCAGTTACGCATAAGGTCATGTGGCAGCATGTCATTCATTTTTTGCCCACAATGGAATCGAGAACGGATTGTCTTGCTTAGCGAGAAACAACTTACGAACATGATTACTACAGCTACAGAAGTCAGCTAGGAATATTTGCAAGAAGCAACTTTACCTCCGTTTAAGAAAAAAGAATAAAGTGTAGGAGCCTATTATAAATAAGAATCTATTGCACGCTCAATTCTTTAATCAGTAACAACCAAAAGGGGTGGCTATTAGCCACCCCTTTTTTATTTCATACCGTACATGCCCGTATATACATTTCTAGCGCCAGAAGCTTCTAACGTAACGCTTCTTTTCTATTCGCAGTCAAGAGGGCGTCCCTCTTGCTCCCGCTGAGAAGCACCCTCGGAGAGCCGCCGGAGGCATCCCAAAATGCTGAGCAAGTGCCCTACGGGATCATTATTTATTCACCATAATATCAAGAATGATTTTATCGGTTTCAGCCATCCCTGCTGTACCAAGACGTCCAAGGTTATGGATGCATAACTCAATATCATCATCAACAATACCGTCGCTGCCGGGTACGCTTACCCCTTTCATGGCAAGCAATGCTGAACTAATTGCAGCTTCGACGCATGATGCCACTTTCAATGCGCAGGAAGTCTTTGCACCGTCGCAGATCATACCGGATACTGAGCCAACCATGTTTTTAATAGTGCGCTCAATATCTTCAAAGGAACCGCCAAGCAGCATTACTATACCGCAGCCAGAACCTGTGGCAGCGAGAATTGCACCACAAAGTGCGGATAGTCTTCCGAGATGATGCTTAAGATGAATCGCAGTCAAGTGACTCATAATAAGCGCACGAGCCATTTCCTCTTCTGTCTTTTCTAAACGGCGGGCAAAAGCCAACACGGGAATAGTAGCCGTAATACCCTGATTGCCGCTACCTGAGTTACTCATTACAGGCTGCATGATGCCATCCATCCGTGCATCGGATGCAGCTGCTGCAAGTCTGGTAGCAAACGATGTAATATCATCCGAACGGAGACCAAGAGCAATGTCCTGATCCATAGACCTTCCGACTTTCAGACCGAATTCGTGTTCCAGCCCTTCATTCGCAATTGCCTCGTTCAGCCTTGCAGCTTCAAGGATGAAATTAATCTTATCAAATGGAACATTCATAGCGAAATCATGAATCTTAGCCATAGATAATGGCCAGCTGCCTGCTGCGTTCTCTTCATCATCAAGCGGCTGTGTGAATTTGATTTCGTTATTTGCTGTTACTTCCGTAATAAAAGTATGCTGTCGTTGAATGGTGCATGTTGCAACATTATCATCACTGAACACGCTTGCCTGTGCAAACAACAACTCATCTGTATCCGCGAGTTCAACTGACACTTTGCCAGCAGTAAGCAACTGCTTGGCTTCTGCAACTACGTCATCGGTTAAATCACGCAAAACTTCCAGTGCCAGTGAAGATTTTCCACCTAACGCACCTACAGCTGCTGCAATACCAAGCCCCGCCATACCGGTTCCCGGAACACCAACACCCATACCATTTTTCAGCAAGTTACCACTTACCTGTACCAGTATGCGATCTGGTTTTACTCCAAGCTCTTCTGCTGCCTTTGCAGCTGCAAGAGAAACCGTGATCGGTTCGGTGCATCCTAACGCCGGTACAACTTCGCGATTCAGAATCGCTATAAATTCATTCCATTCTTTTTTCATGACATTACGTCTCTCTGTCACGCAGCGCGCGAACAAACAGTTACTTTTTGTTTTTATTGAAAATGCCTTCAAGCATAAGTGCAAGAGCACCGTCACCAGTTACGTTACATGCAGTACCGAAGCTGTCCTGCAACGCGAAGATAGCGAGAAGCAATGCAACACCTGCTGGATCAAACTGGAGCACGCCAACAACAATACCAAGAGAAGCCATTACAGTACCACCCGGAACACCAGGTGCACCGATAGCAAAGATACCGAACAATGCGATAAACAGCGCCATGGTAGCAACGGAAGGCAGTGTGCCGTAAAGCATCATGGAAATAGTCATAGCGAAGAAAGTCTCAGTCAGCACGGAACCACAGAGGTGCACAGTTGCTCCAAGCGGAATCATGAACTCAACTACGTTCTGAGAAAGAACTTTAGATCGAGAAGCACATTCCAAAGAAACAGGGAGAGTTGCAGCACTGGACATAGTACCAACAGCGGTAAGGTATGCTGGTGGGTAGTGGCGGAGAACTTCCAGAGGGTTACGCTTAGAGATAATGCCTGCGATAGTGTACAGAACTGTAAGCCAGATAAGGTGACCAAGAATTACGATAACAACAACTTTGAGGAAGATTGGAAGCTGTTTAGTTAAGGTTCCTTCGTATGCAAGTCCTGCAAAAGTTGTTGCAATAAAGAAAGGAAGAATTGGAATTACAACACGGTTAACAACGTGCATCATGATTTTTTCAAAATCATTAAAAATACGTTCAAAAGTCTGTGCTTTAGTCCATACAGTTGCAAGACCAAAAACCAAAGCAGTAACCAATGCGGTCATTACAGACATCACTGGTGGAATATTCAGCTGGAATAATACTTCTGGCAGTTCGTGAAGTGCATCGACTTCTGTGGCAATAGAAAGATGAGGAATGATAATGTAGCCTGCAACTGCAGCCATTGTTGCAGCACCTGCTGCGGAAAGGTATGCGAAGCTTACACCGGTAAACAGCATGGCGCTGGCATTTTGACCAAGACGCACAATAGCTGGAGCGATAAACGCGATAATAACAAGTGGAACTGTGTAGAAAATGAACTGTCCAAGAACATATTTAAGGCTAACCACAACTTCCATCACACCAGATCCGGCAGTAAGACCTACAGCAACACCAACGGCAATACCTATCAGCAATTGCAGAATAAGACCGAACTCTCCAAATCGTTTGAAAAACGACATAACTACTCCTCTTGCATGAGATAAATGGGGATTTGTTCTTTAACGGATCGTCAGCGCGAACATAGACAGCAGCGTTCGCCAGCAGTGCCGAGATCCGTTACAATTAACTAAACGCCTATATGAACCAGCTGTAATTACTTAACAGCGATTGCTTCAATTTCAACGAACACGTCTTTTGGAAGACGGGCAACTTCTACGCAACTACGTGCCGGAAAAGGTTCGGAGAAGTAAGATGCATATACTTCATTAATTGCAGCAAAGTTTTCAAGATCGCTTACAAAAACTGTTGTTTTCATAACGTTATTCAGTGAAGTACCTGCTTCTTCCAAAGTCTTCTTCACATTTTCCAATGAAACGCGAGCCTGTTCCGCAGCGGTTGCAGGAATTTCGCCAGTTGCAGCATCAATAGGAAGCTGACCGGATGTCATAACCAAGTTACCAAACTCTGCTCCATGAGAGTAAGGACCTACAGCTTCAGGAACATTTTTGCTGTTAACTGCTTTGTACATATTATTTCTCCTTAAAGATAAAAAACAAATGAGCCATAGCACGCTGTGCTATGGCTCATTTACTAGTGATAATAATTTCTCAAGTCAATTTTTTTTTATCAACTTTAAAAAAAATTCTCACAATCATAATTTATTCAGGTATCGATAAATGGTGGCTTCAGAAGCAGCAAGCACCTCAGCAACCAACGCAACAGAACCTTTGAGCAGAAAAACTCCGCGCGCCTGTAGCTTGCGCATAATCTCCATCTTTTCATCAGTAGTCATACGTTCTGGTGAGACAGACGCCTGATGCACCACATTGCGAATAATACCTTCTGTAAGCTCCTCAATATTATCCGTAAAAGTCTCAACATTAGAGTTACAAATAACATTTTCACCAGCAGGAACCTTAGGGCATCCATCAAAACCTGCTGCATCAATAAATCGATTCAACAGCTCGCGTGCTTGAACAATGTCGGATATTTCTAAATTCATACAAAGCATGCCAGCAAGTGAGCCATCATCTTCGCGAATAAAGTATGTGGCAGAATGCAAAGGAGCACCAAGGCTTGACTGAGTATGATACCCCATAACCCAGTCTGACTCTTTGTATTTTTCGGTAACAAGAAATTGCAAAGCCAAATCCGTTAAAGGAGCACCAACTGTCCTTCCTGAAATATGCCCATTCGCAATAGCTAAAACAGATTTTTCTTTTATTACAGCATCATGTAGAACAATTTCACATTTGCTTCCTAAAAAAGTGCCTAGAAATTTTACCAATGGTATGTAACGATCAATTGTACGCTGCGAACTAGATTCTTGAGGCAATAGAATCTCCTCTCTCTGATAATTTATTATTAACTACCGAGCAGATAACGAAAAGTCAATTGAAGCGGGCAAATTGTATAGAAACACCTGATAGCGTACTCACTAAAACATAGACCAAAAAAAAGACCGCGTTTCAAATGAAACGCGGTCTAAAAAATAAATCTTGGCAGCGACCTACTTTCCCACAGGCTCCCCTGCAGTATCATCGGCGATGGTCGGCTTAACTTCCGAGTTCGGAATGGGATCGGGTGTACCCCAACCTCCGTGGCCACCAAGAAAAATATAGCGGGTCAGT